>JAWBOD010000020.1:0-7802 GCA_039000735.1 Candidatus Aenigmatarchaeota archaeon
GACAAATAGTAATACCAAAAGAAATAAGAGAATCTGTAGGAATAAAAATAGGAAACAAAGTGATAGTAGAAAAAGTAGAAGGTGGTGTATTAGTTATGCCTGAACCAAAGGATTCCTTGAAAGCAATGATAGGGCTTTGGAAGGATTTTAAATCTAAAGAACCATCATGGCAAGTTATAAAAAAGTAAGAAAAGAGTGGGATAAAAGATTAGAAAGAATAGAAAAAATTGCAAAGAAAAAGAACTTGCTTCAAGAGGATTAGCCTTACTACATAAAAACGTAATAAAAAATAATATAATTCCAGTTGATGTTAAAATTGCAGAACTTTCTAGAGTTTTAAAAAGTAAATATGACTTTTCTTTAGCAGATTCGATAATCTTATCAACAGCCATATTAAATAATTGTGAAGCCTTAATAACAAGTGACCCAGAATTTGAGAAAGTGGAGGAAATAAAAGTAATCAAACTTTAAAGTTTCTTGTTTTGTAAGCCTTGCAAAAGCTAGAAAAAGGACATTTTTTAGAATCCTTAATACAAATTGGCTTAGGCTTACATATTTCTTTACCAAAATTAACAAAACCAAGATTAATTAAGTACCACTTATTTTTTGGAAATAGACTTTCTAGCTTTTCCTTAACTTCTTCAACATTATCTTGCCTATTAACTAAACCAATTCTTTTAGGGATTTTATTGCAATGAGTATCTATGGCTATGGAAGGTTTGTTAAATCCGTACATTAAAACAATATCAGCTGTTTTATATCCTACTCCAGGCAGTTTCATTAATTCTTCTCTATTGCTCGGTACTTTGCCTTTATATTTCTCGAGTATTATTTTTGAAATTTGTTTTATTCTTTTAGCCTTTTGCTTATAAGGCCCTGAAATTCTTATTAAATTTTGTAGTTTTTTCATAGGCAATTTTAATATTTCTTTTGGTGTTTCAGCAACCCTAAAAAGCTGCTCGGCAGCCCTTTCCGAGTTTTTATCTCTGGTTCTTTGTGATAAAACAGTTCCTATAAGAAGCTTAAATATTTCTTTGTTTTCTAGCCTCTTAGACTTTATATTCTTTCCATATCTTTTTTCCAAGAAATTAAGTACAATCCTAGCTTTATCCATAATAAATATATATTTTACAAATAAAGTAAGATTATGCTAATTTTATTGCTATTCTTTTTAGAATTTTTGTTTGTTTTAGGCATTTTAAACATTATAAGCTGGAACTTAGTTTTAGCTTTTTCTGTAATGTATTTATTTATAAATGGATTAATAATAGAGCTTAAAGAAATAAGAATAAAAGAAGATTTAAAAGCAAAAATAGCTGAAAAATTGGAAAAAATAGAAAAAAGCATTATTGGCTCTAAGGAAAAAATAGAAAGTGACGAAAGAGTAAAGCAAAGGTTAAGTGCTAAGAAAAGAGAAATTATAGAATGGTTAAACAAGCTTTAGCTATTGTCGAAGAGAATAAAACTTTTTTCGACATCTTATCTTTGATGTTAAAATTCCATTGTTTTCCATTTCTTTTAAGTATTCGTTGCATCTGGTCCTCGACAGTTTTATTATTTTACTTAATTCAGAAGAAGTTAACTCTTTATGCTTTTGTAAAATTAGCTTTATTGCTTCTTTAGTTTTAACTGACATTGTTTGCGGTTTTATTTCTATACCGCTGTTAGAAGCCACCTCTTCAAAAACCTTTAATTTTGAGCTTATTGTGTTAATTTTTCGATTTAAATTTTTTAGCTTTTCAAGTTCATAAGCCATCTTAACGTAATGAGCATCCATTTGCTTAATTGTTTCATTTAAAATTTCTTTTTCATCTTTTTTAAATTTAAAAATAGAGCTTAACATCAATATATTCTTGAATTTGCTTGGTATATAAATTTTATCTTCGACTGTTAAACTGTCGATTTCCGACAGTATTTTTCGTTTTAAAGCTTATTTGCATCGACAAAAATTATTTCTAACAAGTCTAGACTGAATTGTTGTACAATATTGTACAAGGTAGTTAAATGAATAGAGTAGAAAATAGAAAATTAATCATAGAAATCTTGAAAAAGCATCCAGAAGGCTTAACCATAGCTTCTATAGCAAAAATAAGTGGTTTGCATAGACACACTTCTACTAAGTACATATACGAATTAATAGGGGCTGGTTTGATTTTACAAAGAAGTGTCGGCTCTGCAAAGCTTTGCTATTTGAAAAAAATAAATGAAAACGAAGAAAAAAAGATTTTAGAAAACCTTGAAAAAAGAAGGTGTATTGAGAAATACAATTTTAAGCTTGTACTTTCAGTTGTTTTCATAACTTTCTTGTTAAGTGAAGCTACGATACTTGCATACGAAAACATTTCTTTTAATGAAACTTTTACTAACGGATCAAACACTAGCCCCTTAACTTCTTCTTTTATTTTAAACGAATCTGAAATATTAGAAAATGCTTTAAATTCAAGTGTCGAAAACGAAACTATTAATGAAAGCATCGAATTTAACGAAACAATCGAAATGCCTCTAGAAAATGAAATCATCGTATCTAATGAAACAGGAGCTGTAGACATAAGCTTAGAATATCCAGAAAGAATAACGAGAGGAGAAGAATTTAGCTTAAAGGCCTTTGTTAAGAACATCAATCAAAACAGCATTAAAAATGTTAAAGTTAGCTGGATTTTGCCAGATGAAGCTGAAGTAATTTCTACCAATTCAAGCTGTGAAAATTTGGAGCCAGACAATAGCTGCTTTTCTGAAATTATTGCAAGGCTAAGCCTTTCTACCAAATTGGGAAAAAATGACTTTAAAGTTGTGGTGAATTATGAAGAGTAGCGTAATTGGGCAAAGTCAAATGCTTATTCCAGTATTGGTTATCTTGACTTCTGCTTTAGTCCTGGCCGCAAATGCAACCTTAAATGTGACAAGTCCAACTGGCAATTTCTTGCCAATAGTTCAAACTCAGGAGAAAAGCTTTTCAGTAGAAGTTTTGGCAAACACTGTTTTAAGCTTGGAAATCGAAGAAAGCAATGCTAAGGCCTTGCTTTTGCTTGACAATGGAACTGCTTTGGAAGGAAAGGAAGTAAAGTTTTATTTAAATGAAAGCTTCATTGGCTCTAACTTAACGGATTCGCAAGGAATTGCTTACTTTTTTGTTAATTCTTCTGGAATTTTAAAAGCAGTTTTCGAAGGCAGCGAATATCTTAATCCATCAGAAGCATTAGCAGAAACTGTTATTAAAGAAAATGAAAGTATTAATTTAATTAAACCTTTGATTACAAGTTTTGGTTTGAGTAAAGATTTTATATATGAAAATGAAAGCTTGATGATTTATGCTTTAATTGAAAATGCTTCTCAAGTTATATTCGAAATAAGCTCTCAAAATTATAGTGCTTTATTTAACGGAACTCATTATCTGCTAGAGTTTAGCAACTTTGCTGGAACTTATATTTTTAGTAAAATTTACGCATCTGATGTTTTTGGAAACTTTGATGTTAAAGAAGCTAACCTTACTTTTGAAATTAAGCCTATTCTTGAAAAAGAAATAGAAATAAAATTAAATAAAAAATTCTTTAAGCTCGGTGAAAAAATTGACATTGATGTTTTATTAAGTAATAGAATTTTTAATCTTTTAGAAAATGAGAAAAAGATTCAAGGATTTTTGAAAAGGTTTAAGATAATTTTAATTGACCCTCAAGGCAATGAAACTGAAATTTCATTTTTAGATTTAGGTAAAAACAAAAAAGTTTTATTAGACACAGGCAGAAACTTTAAGCCTGGTTTGTATAAGATAAAAGTAATTGCTTTTGAAAAAACTGTTAATGAAATTGCTAGCGAAATTGAATTTGGCGTTGGTTTAGTTAATGTTAACACTCCAAAATCAATTTACTTACCTGGAGAAGAAGCTAAAATAATTGTTGGTGTTTTGGATATCTATGGAGGAAGGGTTACTGATGCGGACATTAATCTTACTATTCAAACTCCATCCGGTGAAAATATTTCTGTTAATTATAATTATGCAACAAATGCTGGAGATATAATTAACAAAGGTGATGGTACTTATGAGTATTATTTTACACCTACAGAATTGGGAATATACAATATTTCTGTAAACGCAACAAGTACTTCTTCCTATGTAAATGCTGTTTACGAAACATTTTTTGAAGTAAAAGACTTTGTAGAATTTGAAATAGAAAGAATAGGTCCAACAGTTATTTATACAACTGGCGGAAATATGACAATAAAAATTACCCCAAAAGTAGATTCGGAAATACTTAAAATCACTGAATACTTACCAAAAGATTGGAACGTATCTGTTGATAATGGAATTATTTTAGAAAAAGAAGATTCAAAAATTATAGCTTGGGAATTGAAATCTGAAAAAAATAAACCGATCTTTCTTAACTATACCTTTGACCCACCAGATATTTCTCCTATGCTAGGTTTATTGGGACCACTTAAAATTAGATTTAAAAACAACGAATTTAAGGAATCTAGAGAATGGAGCGTTGCAGTAGATACATTGTATTGGTTCTACACAGAATGGTACATAAGAAATAGATATAGTGGAAATGCTACTGATGAACTAACTCTTTGTAGAGGTAGTTATTACAATTTTACAATATTACTTCTTGAGTTAGCTTTTGATACAGATCTTCCTGATGCTAGTAATTATAATGGGAAACTTCAAATTTTACCTGAAGGCGGTGCTTCTTATTCTGACTTGCCAGCTTACGGATGGGATTATTTTGATGGTTCGGGGAATGTTAGAACTGTTCCCGGAAATGATTTAGCACCTACACTAGGTTGTGCCAATGGTGCTGACGATAATTGTTTTACTCATACAAGAGGAATAAATATTTCATCAAATGCTCCATTAGGGAACTATAAATTAAAGTATACGATCACTGGTCTTTCTGGGTATTTTCAAGAACAAACTAATATAATTAACGTTAGGGTAATAGACTGTAAGGATGTTAACTTAATTAGAAGAATAAAAGTTTATGGCCCATCTGGAAAATGGGGTTATGTGATTAAAGGTCATTTAGCAAGTATTGTAGTTCCCTTAGCTAACTATAATACCTCGCAAACTATTTCAGGTAATGTATCAATAAAAATTCTCGATGATAAGGATAATGAGTTGAATTGGTTTTTCTGGGACAATAAAACTCAAAGTTTTGCGATCCCTCCATCACCAAGTGCTCCATCATCTTATTCTCAGAATATCTTATTATTTAGATTTGAGGTTCCAGATAATGCTATTGACATTACATATACAGCATTTGTTGAAATAACAACAAACAGTACAACTAACTCATATATAAGTTACTATGAACCTTTCAATCTTCAATTATCCGATGATGAAAACAAATTTCCTGTTGTAATATTTACTTCTCCACCTAGAGCTGGAACTGCAGACGACGCAGCCTATGAAATTTATAGGTTTGCAGTTTGTAATTATGGAGATTATAATGTCACAAATGCAACTATAAATGTTTATCCTTTTGTTAAAGGTACGACTGCACCAACTGTTATAGAATCTGTTAACTTACCGTCTGCAACATCTTCAGCCGAATTGATCTATTGGAGAAATGTTAACATTTCAACATCAGATTGCTCTATAGCAGCTTTAAATGTCTCTGGCCCAAATGAAGCTGGAATAGAAGGTGCATATCAAATAGAAGTAATCTATTATGATAAAGCTCTTGATACTGAAGTATCTTTATCGAAATATGATTCAACATCGTTATCGGGAGGTGGTGCAAATGGTGATATATCCGGATCTCCAAACTTTAGGTTTAACGTAACATACTTACAACCTAATACCTCTGTTAGTTTAAATTATATGTTGCATGATACTGGTGATTCTAGTGGAAGAGTTTATAGACTTTTACTAAAAATACCTCCTGGACTGAATCTCACTTATCTTAGCAGAACTCCTGATTTAGGATATCCCTTAGGTTCTCCTTATGAAGGATATGTTGTTAGCTGGACAACTACAATTTCAACAACTTCAGGTGATACTGTTAGAACGATTTCTATTTCAAATATGACAATTTCTACTGGAAGTATAGGTTATTTTACTCCTGGTGGTAAGGTTTTTTATCAGCATGAGATAGGACACGGAGGTGGTAGATTAGCTAAGTGGTATACGCATCAAGAAACACCTCTTATTCTTTTAGGATCATGGATAAAAACAATAAGATACTATAACACAACATCCTCATATGAACAAGAAGGCCTACCCTCAGATTTTGGTTGTGGTAATTTTACAACCAAATTACAAGTTTTTAACAAAGGTAATTTGCCAGCCAATAATTTCAACGTAACTGAAAATAAGGATAACGTAAGTGTAACTCATCCTGGAGATTTACAATTCTCAAGTTTCAACCCAACGCCTAGTTACTACATTCAGTCTAGACTAATTAACTGGGATGGTAGCATAAACTTTGATGTTAGAGGAAAAGATAACTCAAAAAATTATTCTTACTTAATTTCTGTTCCTTACCAAACTAATGGAACTTTCACATTCTTTGCTCAACCAAAAAATTCAAGCTTAACATTTTACGATGAAAATTATACGATTTTTATAGCATGCGGTGCATCTTTATCAGTTTCTCAACCAACAACCACACCATCAACCATAAATGTAAATGATCCTTTCAACATAAGTTCAACCATAACAAACTATGGTCCTGGAAATGCAACAAATGTAATTTCTGAAATAAACTATACCGGAAACTTTGAAGTAAAAAACATAACAGAACAAGTAAGCAACACAACTTATGTTGGAACCTTAGGTTTAACGAGCACAACTGTTAAATGGCTTGTTAATTCAAATGGAGTTCCACCAGGAGATTATCAATTTTGTATAAAAGCAAATGCAAGCGAAAATTCAACAGAAGTTGCTTCCTGTACCATAGTCTCGATACAACAGCCATCTATTTATGTTGCTTTAGATAATCCTTTAGCCATTTCTGATGAAACTGGTAGCGATACTGGTAGCTGGGGTTATAATTGGACTTTTAATGTAACTGTTAATTCAAATTCAGAATCTGATTTTAATGTATCTGCCTGGGTAAGCAAAGATGGTGGTTCAACATGGATTTTCATTGGAAACCAAACTTATTATCAAGGTAGCGGCTCTGTAAATCTAAGCTTTGGTTGGGATCCTTCTTGTAGCGATAGGCCAACAACTGGAGACGCAATGATATTAAAGTTTACTAACTCTAAAAATAGCAATTCTTCTGAACCTAAGATATTCTATCTAACAAAAAATGCTATAGTTTTTGAATCCTTTGTTGGTAACAATTCTATAGCAAATAGAACAGGTGAGCAAACAACCTTGCTTGGAGTTAGAATAAGGGATAAAAATTCTTCCGAAATATGGATTCCAAATTTGAATATTACATTTAAAGTAACGTATGATCATGGCGTAACTTGGGACACTGGAGCCATAAACAACACAACCACAGAAGGATACGCCTACTATTACTTCAATCCTGTATGCTTACCCACAAAGCATCAAGTTGGAGATCAATTATGGAGAGCTATTATAGAAAATGATAACTGCTATCAAAACAATGATACAAATACTTCTGGAATTTATCTTAACTTAAGCGTAGTTGGTGATATAAACATAACATTTAACAGGCCAGATGGTTCAGAGAACTATACGCAAGAAGATACCATTTTATTCCAAGGGTATACTTATGATGATTGTGGCTCAGCCATTGTACCTACAATAAAATTCTATGCTAACAATTCAACAGAACATAGCTACGAATGTGCAAATGTTCAAAAAATAGGTGAAAATGTATTTGAAT
>JAWBOD010000021.1:0-7400 GCA_039000735.1 Candidatus Aenigmatarchaeota archaeon
TTTCTAATAAAAATTTCAACTTCATCTGGTTGCGCTATATCCATATAAATAACATCAGCCCTTTCTATCCAATAAAACATTTCTGTTTTTCTGCTGTCAGCTAAAATAGGAACAATGTTTTTATATTTTTCGCATAAAGGCAAAAGATCGTTAAAGCACCTTTCCGAAAATTCTATAGCGTAAATTATTCCTTTTTCTCCAATTAAAGATGAAAAAAATGAGCAAGTATAACCATGAGCAGCACCATGATAAATTATTTTTATGCCTTCTTTTATTGGAAATTCTTTCAACCCCTTTAAAATTGCTGCAGCAACTTTGCTTCTATAAGGGCTCCAAACCCTAAATTCTTTGTTATTAAGAATTAAAATTTCTTCATCAAACGGCTTAAAACCTTTTATTGGATTCTCTACTGCTAACTTATTATCAATTAAATAAATCTTAGGCAATATTTCTTCCATAACAAACATTATAAATTAAACTCTTTAATATTTATTCTATGAAAGATGAAACAAAGCAAGCACTAAAAGAATTAAAAGTAATTTTAATAATAATACTATTGTTTCTAATATTAGCGGCCTTAATAGTTAGTGCTTATTCTAAAATTGGACTTAACGAAGCCTTAAACCTAGTTGCTATTCAAATATTAACTGCTGGAACAGGTGGTATTTTTGGAAATATACTTTATGTTGCTATAGTTTTTCTTACCTTAGGAGTTACATTTTATATGTTTGAAAAAATTATTATTTTATTAAGCGATATAAGATTAGGAGGAGTTTTAATGAAGCTTAGTCTTAAAACTATAAAGGATCATTACATTGTTTGTGGTGCGGGTAGAGTTGGTACACACGCAGCTGAAAAATTAAAAGCATCTGGTAAAAAAGTTGTTATAATTGAAAGCGATTGCCCCAAAGTTGAATACTTAAGAAAAAGAGGATTTCTTGTTGTAGAAGGAGACTGCATGAATGAGGAAATTTTAGAAAAAGCAGGAATAAGAAAGGCTAAAGGAATAATAGCATGCACAGGCGAAGACAATAAAAATGTTTTTGTTGTTTTAACTGCTAGGGATTTAAATCCAAATATAAAAATTGCAACAAGAGTTAATGACTTAAAAGCAAAGGGAGAATTTGAAAGAGCTGGGGCCGATGTAATTGTTGCACCTGAGGTAACTGGCGGTTATGAGCTAGCAAAGGGTATAATGGATTAGTTTTTTTTCTTAAAGCAAAACTTAAATCATATTTTTTAATAGAAGGAAAATAAATTATGTCATACTCATCGAATAATTTAGGATCGTAACTTCTTAATAACCTTTCTACAATCTTACGCACATCGCCAAAGCTTTCAATTTTTGAAACTTCATTAATAAATTTACAATAAGTTCCTCTTTCTAAAAGAATATTTTTTGTTTTTTTGCCTACTTTTATTTTCATAAATTTAATTAAAAATAAAAGCTTAAATGTTTATTTTTCTGATAAAATTTCTTTTAATTTATTCTTGTAATCTTCTAAAAGCTCTTTAGAAATGTCTTTTTTTGTATAAAAATCTGCCCTAGCAGCTAATGTTAGCTTTGCTGATAAGAGCCTTGCAATTTTACCTTGTAACTCTTTTTTAGCAGTTGATATATCCGGATGCAAGTAAAGTAAGCCAAATCTTGGTGGCTTTCCCTTACCTTTTGATTTTAAAAACTTAAACAAGCTTTTTTCTGAGCCTAGCAATTGAATGCTTGAAGAAGGCATTTTAGCAAGTTTTTCTAAAGAGCCAGCTAAAGCTAAAAGTCTTGCAGCTAAAATGCTTCCTAGCAAAGCATTTAAATTTGGTATTTCTTCAGGAACAATTTTTTCTAAATATTTTTCAATTTTTTTTCTTAAATTATAAAGTTCTTTTAATTGAAAAGCATAATCCTTTAAAACTTTTATATCATCTTCCTTTAACTGCATACCCATGCTTTGCTTAAAATCTTCAAAATTTTCCCTAAAGCCAAGCTCTGCTATTTTTTCTGCAAACTTTTCATGATCCTTTATATTAAGCTCAGGGTAATGAAGGCCGTACCACTCCCTAAGCCTTTCGCTCATTGTATTTAGTATTTTTTCTAAATCTGACAACGCTGAAACTGTTTGTATGATAAGCTTATCCCTTCTTTGTATTAAAGAAATTTTCATTTTTGCTTTAGCTATTGCCATAGAATTTAAAAAATTGTTTAATTCTAAATCGCTTTTAACAAAACTTGTTTTAAAGGCTATTTCTCTAAAATTTTCTTTTAAAAATTCTGTTGCTTGATTTGGTTGTCTAATTTCTAAATCTTTAAATTCATTTTTTAATTCTCTTATTTCTTGAATTTCTTCACCATTTTCAATCATGTTAAGTTTTTTGGCAATTTCTTCTGGATTTTTATCGAAAAGTTTATATTTTTTTAGCTTATTTTTTTCATTAAAAACAAACAAACCCATTGGACATATGGCTAGATAATGCATAGATATTTATTATATTAGCCAAAGAATAAAAGTAATGATGATACTATGGGGAGGATAAGAAGTAAGTGGATAAAAAATTTAGCAAAAAGTCTTGTAGAGCAATATCCAGATAAATTTAGCACTAAGTTTGAAGACAATAAAAGGGCTTTAGATGAATTAAAAATAGTAGACGATAAATCAACAAGAAATAAGATAGCTGGATATATTATTTCTGTTGTTGAAAAGAAAAAGATTAAGTAATTCACTTAAAATATAAAAATTTTTAAATTCTTTATATATTTTATGGCAATGAGAGGAGGAGCTAGAAAGGCTCAATTAAAATATTCTCATGAAGAATGGAAAAGAAGGCTAAAAAGATAGCTTACGCTTTCAAAAACTCTATAATTACTTAGAATTACTAAACTCTTCTTCTTTTAGCAAAGCACTCTTTACAAAAGACAGGCCTACCTTCTGTTGGTTGAAAAGGAACTTCACATTCCTCTCCACACTCAGAACAAATGGCTTTATGCATTTCTCTTGGACCTCTATTAAAGCCTCTTTTGTTATTAAAGTGCCTATTATTAAATGGCATTAATAAAATCTCCTTATTTGTATAAGAATGCTTTAATTTTATATCTTAAATAGCTATGCTTTTATTCCAAACTCATACTTTTTATTTTCAAATTCAAAATCAAAGGTTTTTCCAAAAATGTTGCCAAAAATTACTTTACTTCCTGTTAATTTTTCTATTCTTTGTTTTTCTTTTTTAAACAATTCATTTTCCTGTAAGTATAATTCAACCTTATCTTTAATCTGTAGGCCAATTTTCTTTCTTGCATCTTGAATATTCCTTATAAGTTCGCTAAGCAACCATTCATCTTTAATTTCTTGATTTACTTCTACATTTAAAAATATCTTTCCGCCTTCTATTTCTTTACCTTCTTCTATTTCCTCTATTTTTACTTCTTTAACATTAACCATTTCCTTTATAACTTCTTCTAATGCTCTTGCAGCTTCTTTTATTTCTTCATTTCCATCAATGCTTAAAGATGGTAGTAAATACTTTAGCTTTATTCCTTTCTCATGTCTTAAAGCATTTGCAACCTCAACAATTTGCCTTACTATTTTCATTTGATTTTCAAGTCTCTCATCAATAAGCTCCTCATTAGCTTTAGGCCATTCACACAAATGAATGCTTTCTTCTTTTTCATATTTTTTAAAAAAGTTTTGCCACAATTCTTCTGTTACAAAAGGCACAAACGGTGCTAAAAGCTTTAAAGTAGTTAAGCTAGAAACATAAAAAGTGTAAAGCATAGCTTCCTTGTATTTAGAGTCTACCCCAGGCTTTATGTGCTCTCTTATTATATGACCATACCATCTAGACAAATCGTTTAAAAAGAATTCTTCAAGCTTAACTGTAGCTAAGTGCGGCTTTAATTCTTCTAAATTGTTTGTAACATCTTTTATTAAATTTTGAAGCCTAGATAAGAGCCATTTACTTGATATGTCAAAACTTTTTGGCTTTTTTAGCTTGTATTGATTAGCCTCGCAATAAGTTTGCAAAAACTTAATTGTATTGTAAAGAACATTTAAGGTTCTTGTTACATCCTTAGCAGGTGTGTAACCAAAGGGCATTGGCTGACCAGGATTTTGCAAACAATACATCCACCTCATAACATCTGCTCCCATTTTTTCTAAAGCTTCATCTGCCCAAATAACATTGCCTGCACTTTTATGCATTTCTCTCATTTTTTCATCTAGAACCATTCCATGAGCTAAAACAGACTTGTAAGGTGTTTTACCCTCTAACGTAACAGAAACAAATAAAGTAGCGTAAAACCAAAGCCTAACCTGCTCGTGCATCTCTGTTATAAAGTCTGCAGGAAACCATTTCTCCCAATACTTTCTATCCTCTAGATATTTTAAAGTTGAATAAAAAACAACTCCAGCATCAAGCCAACAATCTCCTGTTTCTTGAATTCTCTTCATTTCGCCGCCACAATTAGAACATTTAAGAACAACGTTATCTATCCATGGCCTATGTAATTCTTTTAATTCCTTAAAGCCCCTTATTGCTTTTTTCTTTAATTCTTCTTTGCTTTCTATTACATCCATTACGCCACATTTTTCGCAAATCCAAAATGGCAATGGTAAACCATAATATCTTTTTCTTGAAATATTCCAATCTTTTAAGTTTGTTAGCCAGTCAACCATACTTTTTAAGGCCCATTCAGGATACCATTTTACTTTTTTAGCTTCTTCTAAAAGCTTTGGCTTAATTTCTTGAGTTGAAATAAACCATTCTTCTCCAATTCTATATATTAATTCTTCATCGCAACGCCAACAACAAGGATAACTATGCTTAATTTTTTCTTCTCTGTATAAGAGTCCTCTTTCCTTAAGCTTTTCTAAAACCAATTCATTTGCTTCTTTTGCGTTTTTTCCTTTTAAAAATCCAACCTCTTCATTAAATATTCCAGCCTCGTTTAATGGTGAAAGAACAGGAAGTTTATATTCTTTTCCAATTTCATAATCTTCTGGTCCATGACCTGGTGCAATATGAACTAAACCAGTTCCTTCTTCAGCGCTTACATACTTATCAGACAAAACAACTCTCCCAACAATGTTCCATTGCAACGGCAATAAATCTTTCATTGGATTTTCATATTGAATTTCAACAAGCTCCCTACCATACATAGTTTGTAGAACGCTATAGTTTTTTTCAAGAATTGCTTTTTCTATCAAGTTCTTAGCTAATATTAAAACTTCTTCTCCAACTTTTATTCTAACATATTCTACATCAGGATGAGCTGCTACAGCAACATTAGACGCCAAAGTCCATGGAGTAGTTGTATAAATAAGCAAATATTCAGCTTCCCTATCCTTTATTGGGAACTTAACATAAATAGCTGGATGTACTTTTTCCTTATAACCACTTGCAACTTCATGAGAAGAAAGTGAAGTTTGGCATCTTGGGCACCAAGGCAAAACTCTTAATCCTTTATAAAGCCAACCCTTTTCATAGCATTTCTTTAAAAAGTACCATACGTATTCTATGTTTGTGTCACTCATTGTTAAATAAGCATTTTCCCAATCCATCCACATTCCTAATTTCTTAGAAAGTTCAACCCAAATCTTAACATAATTTAAAACACTTTCTTTACATTTTTCAGTAAACTTATCAACGCCATAGTTTTCTATGTCTTTTTTTGTTTTAAATCCAAGCTCTTTTTCTACACCAACCTCAACCCAAAGGCCCTGGCAATCAAAGCCAGGTTGTCTTCTTGTCTCAAACCCTTGCATTCCTTTAAATCTTAAATACAGATCTTTGTAAGTTCTTCCCCAAGCATGATGAA
This sequence comes from Candidatus Aenigmatarchaeota archaeon, assembly GCA_039000735.1. Classification (GTDB taxonomy): domain Archaea; phylum Aenigmatarchaeota; class Aenigmatarchaeia; order Aenigmatarchaeales; family Aenigmatarchaeaceae; genus JAWBOD01. The sequence goes on from JAWBOD010000021.1 coordinate 5,804, forward strand.
CACCCATTGGATTGTTTGCAGTTGGTGGGCCATCTATAAATGAAAAGGTTTTTCCTTTTTTAGACTTCATAAGTTTCTCAAATATCTTGTTTTTCTCCCAAAAATCAAGTATTCTTTTTTCTATTTCTTGAGGATTATATTCTACCATTTAAATACACCATACAAATTAGAAATATTAAGATAATAATATTTATATAAATCTTTAGAACTTGATTTGTAATTCGCCGGCCATAAGACCCAATATTTATTTTATAAAATAATATTTAAATTTTATGATTAAAAAATTAGCCTTCTTTATAGAGAATAAGAATAAATTTGTTTAATTTCATATAATTATTAATGCGAAATCCGTTTCTTTTTTGAAAATTTGGAGGCGATTAAATGGGTGAGTGTGAAATATGTGGTTCTAAAAACGCTAACAAAAAAATAAAAATAGATAATGCAATTTTAGAAGTTTGCGAGAATTGCATAAATTTTGGAGAAGAAATTCCTATATTTAAAATTGAAAAAAATGTTAAAATAATCCCAAAATTAGAAGAAATGGAAGAAGCAGTAATACCAAATTTTAATTTATTGATTAAAAAAGAAAGAACAAAAAGAAATTTAACGCAAGAAGAGCTTGCAAAAAAACTAAATGAAAAGGTTTCTGTAATAAAAAGGATAGAAGAAGGTTGGGAACCACCAATTAACATAATTAAAAAAATTGAAAGATTCTTTAACATAAAGCTATTAGAGAAAATTGAAGAAAAAACAATAGAAAACAAAGCAAGTAAAACAGATTTAACAATAGGCGATATTGTTGAAGTTCGTTAGAGCGCATGTTATTGTTTCTGGTTTTGTTCAAGGTGTAAGTTACAGATTTTATGCAAGAATTAAGGCTAGAAATCTAGGTTTAAAGGGATGGATTAGAAATCTTGATTCTGGAGAGGTTGAGGCTGTTTTTGAAGGCGAGGAAGAAAAAGTAAAAGAAATGATTGAATGGTGTAAAAAAGGTCCTAATTTTGCAAAGGTTGAAAAAATTAAGGTTGATTTCGAAGAATACAAAAATGAATTTGATAGCTTTGAAATTGTATAAGTTTATCTTTTAAAAAATACATTTGATATTATGAACGAATTAGAATTAACTCAAGAATTAATAAGAATTAATTCAGAGAATCCTCCTGGAAACGAAAAGGAAATAGCTAAATACATAAAAGATTTTTTAGACGAATTAAAAATTTCTACAGAAATTATAGAATTTGAAAAAAACAGATTTGATGTTATAGCCTCTATTGGCAAAGGTAAAGGTCTTATGCTTAACGGCCATTTAGATACTGTACCTGCTGGAGAAAATTGGAAATACGATCCTTTTGAAGGAAAAATCGTTAACGGAAAAATATATGGAAGAGGGGCAAGTGATATGAAGGGTGGATTAGCATCAATTTTAACTGCTGTTAAAAACCTTTCAAAGGAAAATTTTAAGAAAAAATTGCTTTTAACATTTGTTGCAGACGAAGAAGTTGCACTAAAAGGTTCTGAATACTTAATAAAAAATAAGAAAGAAATATTTAAAGACGTAAAATATGGAATAATTGGTGAATGTACAAATCTTCAAGCA
>JAWBOD010000022.1:0-7324 GCA_039000735.1 Candidatus Aenigmatarchaeota archaeon
GGTAAATATGATTTGTTAAAAGAATTACAACCTTTTATTCTTGGTGGCGAAACTATAAAAGATGCAGATTTAAAATATCATGTTTTAGAAGAAATACCACATAGGTTTGAGGGAGGAATTCAAAATTACGCTGGCGTAATAGGTTTAGGAGCTGCTGTTGATTATTTAACTTCAATTGGAATGAAAAATATAGAAAATTATGAGAAGGAATTATCAAAAGAATTAACAGAAGGTTTATTATCTATTTCTAACATTGAATTAATTGGCCCAAAAGACTATAAAAAAAGAAGTGCTTTAGCAGCTTTTAATGTTAAGGGAATAGAACCTCATGATGTTGCTATAATGCTTGATGAACAAAATATTTTTGTTAGGTCTGGTATGCATTGTGCATACCCTATACATAAATTTTTACAAAAAAATAAAGGTTCAGTTAGAGCATCTTTATACTTTTACAATACAAAGGAAGAAATAAAAATATTTATAGAAAAATTAGCTCAAATTGCAAAAATGTTTGGTTGATAAAAATGGTAATTTGCATAGTGGCTTTAGTTGTTTTTTCAATTTTAAGCCTTGTAAGTGCTAGGTACAGGCCTTTAGCAAAACAAGCTTTTAGATGTGTTTATTTAACCGCAACCTTAAGGCCTTGTGACGTTCAGCTTGAAGAAAAAATAAAAGCAAAAATAACTTCTAAGCTAATGGTTATGCCACGACTTGCAAGATTTTTTTATAAAAATTTTAAAATCATATCATGGATATTTACTATAGCTTTTTTTGCAAGCTTATTTTATTCTGCTTACGGGATTTACAATTTAATAGCAATTGGTCGATGTGATCCAAATTCAGCTTCTTGTGAAATAACTTCTTTACTTTACTTTTTTTCTTGCCATGAATTAGAAACAGTTTTAATTATTGTAATAATATCTATTGTTCTTTTTATTTACTTTTACTTTAAAAAGAAAAATATTAAAATTGTAATTAAGTAAGTTTTGATTCTATCACTTGCTTAAAAACATAATATGGTTGAGCACCAACAATTTTTTCATAACCTATTTCTTCGTTTCCTATAAAAAATGTAGGTGTACCAGAAACACCTAAGTTGCTTCCATCTTTTAAATCGTTTTCTACAGATTCTTTATATTTTTCAGAATCCAAGCAAGAATTAAATTGAACTATATTTAGGTTTAAATCAACTGCATATTTTTTTAAGTCTGTAATTGTTAAGGAATTATAATTTTTAAACAAAATGTTATGATATTCCCAAAATTTATCTTGCTCTTGAGCACACTTAGCAGCTAAGGCCGCATTTTTTGAATTTCTATGTAAAGGAAAGTGCCTGAAAACGAGCTTAACCTTTCCTGTATTTACATAATCTTTTATTATGTTTGGTATTGGTGCCTCCCAGTTAGGGTCATTTTGTTTTAGCATTTTAATTACATCTTCGTTGTATCCTTCAGCAGCTTCACAAAATGGGCATTCGTAATCTGAAAATTCTATAACATTTACTTTTGCGTTTAGATTTCCAAGAACCGGATTTTCTTTTGTTACGTATTCTGCTTTTCCTGTTCTGAAAAACAATATAGCTAGTATTGCTAAAACTATTATTACAGCAATTAGTATTCTTGATTTTTTAACAACTATTACTTTTTCTTCAACCATAAAAATCATATATTTATAATTTATTTAAGCTTTTTAGCTTTAGAAAATTTAAATTTACTTTAATTTTAATGCTTTCTTTATTTTTTCAACATCAAATCCAACAATTATTTTTCCATTAATATCAAGTACAGGAACACCTGTTTGGCCAGATTTTTCAATCATTTCCTTTGCAGCTTCCATATTTTCTTGAACATTTATTTCTTCAAATTTTATTTTATTTTCTTTAAGAAAATTTTTAGCCATCTCGCAATATGGACACCAAGAAGTTGTATAAATTTTAACAGACATACTTATTTTTTCTTTATTGAATTATTTAAATCTTTAAGTAATTTGCTAAGATTTATTCCATGAGAAATTGCTCCTTGCTCTATGCTTTCAGAAAATGCTATATTGCACATTGCACACGGTAAACCATGCTTTATAAAAACATTTACTGTTTCTGGATACTTTCTTACTACCTCTCCTAAAATCATATTTTTAGTTATTTTTTCTTTTTTCATTTTAATCATTTAACGTGTATGCATTGAACAGGGCATGTATTTTCTGCTTCTTTATTACAACTTGCATCCTTAACTGTTAATTCATAGTTTTTTCCAACTTTCTTTCCACCCTTTAAAACAGACTTTCCATCATCTCCCATTTCCCAAAAATCTGGGCAAACTGCTGTACATGCACCGCAACCAATGCATTTTTCTCTTTCGTGAATTACCTTTGGCATAAATATTGAATGTAATAGAGATTTATAAACTTATTTATTAATTTATCAATTACTTAAATAGAAAGTTTAAAAAATTTTATTGCATTTTCTCCGCAAGTTTTCCAAACATCACTAAAGCTAATTTTTTTAATTTCAGCAATTTTTTCAGCAACTAATTTTATAGAGGTTGGTTCATTTCTTTCTTCTATTCCTTCTAAAAGTTTTTTAGGTGAAAGCCAAGGAGCATCAGTCTCTAGCATAAGCTTTTCTAAAGGGCAATCTCTTGCTATTTTCTTATGACTTTTGCTTCTTAGTATTATGGTGTTAATAGAAATAAACCAATTATTTTCAACTACACGCTTTGTTAAGTGATGATTACCAAACATATGCATGTTAACTTCTCTTGCATCTTCTTGTTCTAAGATTTTTACACAATCTTCATAAGCTTCTCTTGAGTGAATTATTAAAGGCTTTTTTATTTCCTTTGAAAGTTCTATAAACTGAATAAACAATTCTTTTTGTTTTTGTTGCCATTCGCTTTCTTTTATCCAATAATAGTCAAGGCCAGTTTCGCCAACTGCAACTATTTTATCTTTGTTTTTAACCAACAATTCCATAAATTCATCTATTTCTTTTTCAGAAACTTCTTTTATGTATTCTGGGTGAATTCCAAAAGAAGCAAAAACAAAATTTTTATATTTTTCAATAATTTGCATAGTTAAACTAAAATCTCTTGGATGAGCACAAGAAGTTACAATAGCTTTTAATTCTTTTTTACATTTTTCTATTACTTCGTCCCTATCTTTTTCATAATCTTTTTGTTCTAAGTGGCAATGACAGTCTATCATTAGATTTATTATGATTGTATAAAATTTAAATTTATATAAAAAGAAAGAATTTTAATACTCTATAGCGCTGGGCCCGTAAATTTTTCGGGAAACTCAGGCTGGTAGAGTGCCAGGCTTTTATCTGTTGATAAAAGCATGTTTAACGCGAAAGCGTGATGACAGGAAGAAAAATGCTCTTTAAACCTGGAAGTCGCGGGTTCGAATCCCGTCGGGCCCATTTACTTTTATTAAAGTTCCAATTCTTTCTCCATTTAAGGCTTTAGCAATATTTCCTGGAACCAATCCATTAACAATTTGAGCTTCTATTCCTATTTTAAGAAGTTCTGAAACTTTTCTAAACATTCCTCCAGTTACATCAGTTGCAGTTGAATTGCCTAACCATTTTTTAACTTGTTTTATGTTTTTAAAATTAATTACTTTTATTAATTTTGCATTAGGATTTTTGTTAGGATCTTCTGTATAAACACCATTAACATTAGTTACATGTATAATTCTTTTAGCATTTAATTTTTTTGCTAAGTATGGAGCAATTTGGTCTCCAGATAAAATAGAACATTTTTTAGATTTATCAAAAGCAGGAACACCGTAAAGAACAGGTATCATTTTCATTTCAAGTAAACCTTTTATGGCTGATAAGCTCATTTCTTCAATTTTTCCTAAATCCATAACAACAAAAGAAGATGCTTGGCATGGTATGGCTGGTAAACCTTCTTTTATAAGATATTTTGTTACAATTGAATTTAATTCATTTTGAAGCCTTTGCGTTTCTGCAAATGCTTTTAATTGCTTATAGCTTTTTATTCCCTTATCTATTTTAGTTTTCTTTACAATAACATGGCCATAAGAGCCTGCTCCATGAACTATGATTAAAGACATTTTTTCTTTATTGTAAGCACATGCAATTTCTTTTGCAATTCTTTTTAAATTTTTATGATTAACTTTAGGTTTTTTGCTAAATTTGTCTGTAATTACAGAACCACCAATTTTTAAAATTATTAAATTCATTACTTTTCCCTTGTAACAACAAAGTCTATACCAGCCCTAATTGCTTTTTTTGCAAAAGAATCCTTTAACATGCTAGTATTTTTATCAAATAATTTTTTTGCTTGTTCTGCAAATTCTAATGATTTTTTATGAGCATATTCTATGCTGCCATACTTTTTCATTAGGTCCATAACATAATTTTTTTCTTCTTCTGTTTTTTCATCTCTATTTTTTAAGTAAATATCAATAACTTTTTTCTTTTCTTCCTTTGTGCAGTTTTTAAGTAAGTGAATAAGAATAAGAGTTCTTTTACCTTCTAATATGTCTCCACCAATTTCTTTTCCATACTTTTCTTTGCTTGCTGTTAAGTTTAAAACATCGTCATGTATCATAAATGCTCTTCCAAAAGGAATTCCCCACTCTTTTATAGAATTTACTTGTTCTTGAGTTGCTCCTGCTACAGTTGCACCTAGTTGAATTGGGCCATATATGCTGTAAGCTCCAGCCTTAGCATCTATCATTTTATAGTATTCTTCTTCTGTTATGTCTACTTTTTTGTAAACAATCCAGCTTATGTCCAAGTATTGTCCTTCGCAAGTGTATAGCAAAATTTCATACATTAAATCAAAAACTTTTTTTGCTTTTTCAAAACCCAATACCTTGCTATTATCGCTAAGCATTTTCCACATTATCATATGCAAAGCATCTGCTGCATTTAATGCAAGTTCAATTCCATAAATTTTATGTAAGCAAGGCTTACCTCTTCTTTCTTCAGAGTGATCTTCTATATCATCATGAACAAGAATCCAATCTTCAGAAGTTTGCATGGCTGCTGCTGTTAATAAAGCATCTTCTTCCTTTCCACCAAAAAGTTCATTTCCAAGTAAAACTAAGACAGGCCTTAAATACTTTCCTTGTCTATCTGGATAATCCCTAACTATTTTATAATGTTCTTCTGGAAACTTGTTTGGTAAGTATTCACAAATTTTTTTATAAATTTTTGGCTTTTTTTCATTTAATATTTGTAAAAAATCTATGTTCAAATTTATCACTTTACTAAGATTTTAGAGTAAACATTTATAAACATAACTACGACATTTTGTTAATTAAGCAATTTATAAACTTTTTTAAACAATAATTCTTATGGAAATAAGAGAAGAAACAGAAAAAATGATTGAAAAAATTAAGCCATTAATTGATAGAATTGAAATTAGTGATAAAAAAGGAGAAGAAATGCTTGAAAATATGAAAGCTTATGTTGCTGATTCTCAGCATTTTTTAAAAAATAAAAATTATTTAAAAGCATTTGAGGCTATTGTTTGGGCGTTTGCAATTCTTGAAATTTGTGAAGAATTAGGCATTTTTAATGCCAAACGATAGCTTTTTATTTTTACTGTTTAGTAATAAATATTAGTGAATATTGTGGATAAGGAAACTTATGAAGTTTTAAATCAATATGGAGAAAAAATAGGTAGACTTGAAGCTGGATTTCAAATTTTAGCAGAAAAAATTTCTAAAAGAGAGGAAAGAGAGAAAGAAGAAATGCTCCCTTTTTATTTAGCTAAAAATCCACAAGAAATGCATAATCAATTAGAAAAAATGGGTTGGTTTACACCAAAAGAGGAAGGTTTGCAAGATGATTTTGCTAATGCTTTTAGATTGTTTACAGAAGTTAACGACAGAGGAGATTTAATACCTGGGTTAAAACCTAGTTTAATAAGCTTATATCAAACAATGGACTTAAGAGGTTTAATATGGAATTATGGAATAGGATGGTTAAGTGCTTTAAAGGGTGGTTGGAATTCTGAAATTGCTGCTCGCAAGAGAAAAGCAAGTGATTTTATTGATAAACTTGTTGAAGAAAGAGTTGAAGTAGCTAAAATGTCAGCCAATCCATCAAATCTTTTAAATTATATGAAAAGTTCAGATGATTTTCAATTTTATTATGCAACAAGAGAAGAAGACTTAAAATACAAATTAAAAGGATTTTATGATAATGTTCAGAGTTATTACAGAGGAAAAGTAGAGAAACCAGAAAAGGTAAATCTACCAATAGTTTATTGGGGTTATAATAAAAAAGGTCAACTTATACCTAAAGTTTTAAATAAAAAAGTTCCAAAGAACAGCCTACCCGCAACATTTTTAAAACCTTATGAAGTGCAAAAATCTCAAGAAACTACTACAACATTATCAAAAGATGGATGGAAACAATATACTGTATAATAATTTATATATCAAAATTTCTATATTTTTGTTATGGCAACAGATTTAGTAGATTTGCTGTTTAGAGAAATATTAAAAATAGATCCTTTAACTTTATCTAAGTATACAACTTTATCAGATCAAGCCTTATATTTATTTTTAATACCTCATGTTATTTTGTTTTTGTTTCTTTATGCATTTTCTTTTGGCATAGTTACTAGAATTGTTGGACAACATAAAGGATTTAGTTATTTAGTTGGAATAGTTTCTTACATTTACATAGTTTATGCTGGTTGGTATGGAAAATTAGTTGTATGGTTCTTAGGTTGGATGTACATAGCCTTAGGCTTAGCCTTATTTTTATTTTTAGTTAGCATAGTCTTTCATCCTTCAGCAACAACTGCTGGTATGAAGTTAATGGGGGAGGTTGGAAAGCAACTTGCTAAAAAAACTGCTAAGGAACATGAGAAAAAAGCTATAGAAGAAGAAATAGATTCTATTAAAAAACAAATAGCAGAGTTAGAAAATGAGAGAGCAAGAGCTCAAGAACCAACTTCAAGAGCTTATATAGAAATGCAAATTGCAAATTTAAAGGCTCAAAAAAGAGCATTGGAGTCAAAGTTGTGATTTAATGGCCATAGACATAGCATTTTTAGAATCAGAACAAATCTTAATTCCCTTTTTATTTGTTTTAGCCGTGGTTTTTGGCATCTTAGAACTTATCAAAATATTTAGAAACAGAGGGGTAAACTTTTTAATTGCTTTGTCTATAGCTTTTTTCACAGTTACTAACACTTCTTTTGTTAATATGCTTTGGTCTTACTTTGGAAGCATTACTACATTCTTTATAATAATGTTTTTTATAGCTTTTACTTTTGAAGTTTTTGGTTTAAGAAAAGGCCAACATCCGCCAACTTCTTCTATTTTAATAGACGGT
>JAWBOD010000023.1:0-6853 GCA_039000735.1 Candidatus Aenigmatarchaeota archaeon
GATTTAGATTTGAAATAACTTTTTCTTCTTTTGTTTCTTCAAAATATAAAGGATTTTCAATTTCAACTACAAGTTTTAATAATCTTTCTTGTGAAAAGCTTATACCGCTTTGAGGTAAAATTGTTTTTGCAGCTATTTTTATGTTATACTTTCTATGTTTTGCTAAGTTTGGCTTAACTATTACATCTACTGGAGTAGCCCTTACATAGCCATTGGACAAGCTAATATATTCTTTTCCAAAAGAAGAGTTTAAAACAAAATTGTTAGGTTCAATTAAAATTATCCAGTCTTTAGGAGCTTCTTTTACACTTAACTCTACAATGTAAGATTCATTTTCAGAATTCCAGAAAAGCGCTGTAAATTTTACTGATTTGTCTATTGATGTTTTAACGTAATCATTTTTTAAAACACTCCCCATACTTAAAGCATAAACTTTAGCAGAAGTTATTATTAAAAACAAAAGCACTATTTTAAAGAATTTCATGCTTTAACACCAGTTATTGTTATAGTTCCATTATAATATCCAGCATAAACAGGAGGAACATTTATCCAATACCATGTTGTAACATTTGTGTTTTCAGGAACATTTAGTTTAATAATTTGATCTGTTTCTGTTAAATTAAAGGAAGTTGAATAATCATTGCTAGTATTACTCCAAGTAATGTTATCAACACCAATTTTTGAGTTTAAAGTTTCGTTTACAAGGTCCGTTCCTCTTATGTACAGATTTAAATTACAGCTTCCAGGATTGATTGTTATGTTGTATTCGTTATTTTCGTTTCCAGGAGCAGGATTTTTTTCTGTGCTAGGATTCAATAAGCCAAAGCTTATTGAAGACCAAGATAAAGTAAAATCTTCTGTACAAGAAACTATAGAAACTGTTGCATTGCTAGTATGATTTTCTGTAACTTCTGGATAAGAGGAATTAAACAAAACACCAATTTTCCAATTAGTATTAACATTTCCTGTTGCATTAACAGTCCAATTTAATTGACAAGTTTGATCCTTATACATAATTCCGCAAGACTTTAAAGAATAAGCAGGTTCTTCTTGAATAAAAAAAGGTATATCACCAAAAATAGTACTTATCGGTGTATCAGGATTTTCTGAGCTCGAGTTATATCTAATTATTCCTGTTACTTCACCGCAAGGTCCTTTTTTGCATTTTATTGTTGCATTAATAGGAAATGCATAATTTTGTATAACATTAAAAGAATAAGGATTGATAAGGCTAACTTCTAAATAACCAGCTTCATATCCAATGAAATATTGAATGTAGTCTTCCTTTAATAGGCCAGCATCCAAATCTTCAGTTGAATAAATTCTTATTCTTACTATTCTATCAGAAGAATTGTAGTTCATTGGATTTGTAGTTATGTTACACCACCATTGAGTTGGGGTATCCGCTTCAACTATTCCAAAATTGCAATCAAACCATTGTGAGTTTGCAAAATCATAAATTTGCAAGTAATAAATATCAGAAACATTGGTTGTAAAGTTTATTGTTGCATTAATAGATAATATATTTCCGTCTGCTATTTGCGAAGAATTGTGCCAAACTTCTAACTTATAAAGAAGAACATTTAGCGCTTCTGGTATATCATAAGTTAAACCCTCACCTAAAATATTTAAATTAATGTAATCACCAGAAGGATCGCCACCAAAAGCAATGTACGGTTGGCCAGATTGATTGTATTGAATCATTGGATCTAAATTAAAATTTAAGGCTAAAGCATACTTAAAAGAAAGGGCAATTAAAAAAATTAAAAGAATTAATGTAGTAATTTTACAATTCATAAATTTGTCACTTTTTAAGCTTTCCAATTAGCCTTTTAAAGAAATTTGGCCTTTTATATTCCAAACCAGCAAGTTTTGCAGCAATCTCAAAGAAAGCTATGCTTGAAGAACGATTTTGATGAGAAATTGTTACTAATGTCTTTTTATTCATACTTTCTAATATTTTTTCATCTTCTGGTATAACACCAAGAACAGGTAAGTCTGTAAATTGTTTTACTTCTTCTAATTTAATTTCATAAGGTTTATTTCTAACTCTGTTTAGTATTATTCCTATTGGGGTTGGCCTATCTTCCAGTGTGTTTATTAATTGATAGCACTTAACAACATCAACAAGTGAAGGGATATGCGGATTTGCAACAAACAAAGCCTCATCACTAGCTTGCAAAGCAATTAAGCTTTCTTTTCCAAGGCTTGGTGCAGAATCCAAAAAAACAAAATCATAATCATAAAAAGTGTTTTTTAATTTTTGTTTTAAATTTATTGTGTCAATGTTAACTATTTCTCTAAAATCTAAAGACGCTGGAACAATTCTTAAACCAGAGCTATGAATATAAATTGCATCTTCAATTTTAGCTTCATTTCTTAAAAAGTTGTTTAAGGTAACAGGATAAGAATATAAATTAAAAAGCAAACCTAAGTGCGAAGTTGTTAAATTACAGTCTATTACTGCAACTTTTTTGTAAAATTTTTGTAAGGCTATACCTAAATTAGCTGCTACAGTAGTCTTTCCTACACCACCTTTACCAGAGCAAACATCAATTATCCTTACCATATTTTTCCCTAATTTTTCTTAAAGCATTTGGAAACTCAGATAAGATTAAGTTTTCGTAATCATCCTTTATTTTTGTTAAATTAGTTCTTTTCAAATAACCTTTAACATCAAACAAAAAGCTTGTTATTTCGTTTCTTTTTAGCCTTTTTAATTTCAATTTTTTAAGGATTATGGCCATAGAAAAGCAAATTATTGCAAATGCTATTAAATAAAGCATATCAAAATCTATTTTTGGCATAATAAATTTTCCAGATGGAGTTGTTGTAATTGTTTCGTTTTTATCAATTACAGTAAAACCAATTATTTTTTCTTGCTTTATTTCATTGTTAAATATAGAAAAAGCAAGGCTGTAAGTTTTCTTTTCAGCATCTTCTGGAATAGAAAAGTAAATATAAATTTTGTTTTCTTCATTTGCTTTTAGCCTTTCTATAAAGTTTGTTACATTATAATAATTGCTTGGTATTCCAGACAAAGAAACATTTAAGTTAATTAAGTCTGCTTGGCCAGTATTAATTAAAGAAATTTCTTGAGTTAATTTCTGGCCTTGCTTTATTCTAATTGTTTCAGGTGCAACTATTGTTATTGACCTGCTTTTAACAACATTAAAACTTTTGCTTCCACTAAAGCTTATGTAAGGAGATTTTGTTGTACTTAATTCTAAAATATATTCTCCTTCTTCTTCAGGAGCTTTTAACTCAAATGTAAAAACACCATTGTTATCAGAAAAAGTTTCTATGCTTTTATTAATATTTTTTATTTTTGCTTTTATGCTAGCATTAGCAACAGCACTTCCATCTTGATCTTTCACCAAACCTCTTATTTTTATTGTGCTCCCTATGTAATACTTTTCTGAATCTAAATTAAAATTAACAATTATTGGCTTTCTTTCACCAATTACAAAGGCAGATAAACTATTTAGATTTACCTTTACTATGTTTCTAACAATATCAAAATTACCTCCTATTTCAAACCATCCATAATTACAAACTTTTCTTCCAGAATTCCAAGAAGAGCATTTAAAAATAACTAAGTTTGTCTCATCAATAACATTTTTTTCTTCATACTTCATTTCAATTTCAGCTTCGGAGTATGATAAAGCTACATCAAAGCTAAATAAACCAGCATTTCTTATTCCTTCTACTAAAGAATCGGTAGAATAATAGTATTTTATTGGATCATTAAAATTGCTAACAGAAACTCCCTTTAAGTAAAGTGTTGATTGCGGAAAAATTATTTTAACATCATAGGTATCAGGTGGCAATGAGCCTGAATAATGGCCAACACTGTCTGTTGTAAGACTTAACTTTTCTATATTGTTTAAAAAGAACTTTATTTGTGTGTTTATTGCTTTATTGTTTTCATCAACTATGTCTCCACTTACAGTTACAATGTAGTCTATCGGCTTTGTGGCAGTATAGTAATTGTTTTCATAATATAAAGTGGCCTTTACTTCGTATCTACCAGCAGATAAAGAAGGTGTTGTTATTTTTACATTGTACAAGTCTCCAATTTTTTCTATGCTATTTATGTTTAAATTTGTAGATGCTATTTCTATATCTAAATTGTTATCATTTAAATCAATAACATTTCCTTGATCCTTTGCTTTTATTGATAAAGTTATATTTTCATTAGAAGATACCCAATTTTTGCTTAAGCTATTTATTTCAAATTCAATTCTTTTTCTTACTTCAATTAAACTGCTATTTGATACATTTGTTCTATCGTAAAATGCGTAAACCTTTAAGTTATAGAATCCTTTTTCTGATGGCAAGTCTATTTTTAACAACCATCCTTTAACTAAGTCATAAGCAGGAGCAATTTTTAATTGCTTAGGTATATCATTTAAAGTTACATTAAAACTTACATCATTTGTGATTGGCACATTATCTTTTTTAACAAAAAATCCAATTTCCATTTCTTCGTTTGCATATCCTGGACTTGGTTGAATAGAGCTTATATAGCCAGTTAGCTTGGAAACAGTAAAACTTGTTAAAGCAACAGCACTTTCGTTATCACTATTATTACAAAATATTGTTACATTGTAATTGCCTATTCTATCAAGATATGCTTTGTTAACAGTTAAGCTATAATTTCCAGTAAATTCAAGAGTAGGTAAAATTATTCCAGGGCCAACTATGTTTGCATAAACTTTACTTATAGCTTTGCTTTCATTGTCATAGCAACTTAAAGTAATGGTTGGGCTTTCTCCTAACCAAAGATCTTGTGGGTTAACTGAAACATTTTGTATTGTTGGATAAGCAAATGCAATTTTTTGTACAAAAATTAAGGTTAAAAATAAGATTAAGTATTTTTTCATTTTTTCACCTTAACAGTGTAAACATTGGCCTTTCCAACTTTATGAAATTCTAATTTACCTTGATTTTTTAAGGCTTCTAAATAGCCAGTAGCAACATCTCTTCTTATCCCTAATTCTTTAGCAATTTGAGAAACTGATAAGAGCCTTGTGCTTAACAATTCGAGAATTTTCTTTTCAAAGTCATTAGTAGTTATAGCCTTTTCTGCCATATTGCTACCATATAGAATACATGTTGAAGTTATATATAAATTTTATTGCATTAATATTAAATCAATATTGTAGCAATATCGACTAAAGAATTAGCCTTAAGCTATCAAAAATATTGAAAAAAATTCTTAAAATCCCTTCTTCTTTTTTCATTTCTAATGTTTTTTCCGAGAAATATTTTCCATCTTCAGTTAAAATTGCTAAGGTTATTTTAGTTGGCTTCCATATTGTAGGATAGAAATTAATTTTTACAGTTTTTAAATAATTAACACTTTCTAATTTTTTTTGCTCGAAAATCCAGCCAAGTGGGTAATTGTAAGGTATTATAATTACATTTTTAACATCCTTTTTACTTAACAAATCAAAAACAACATAATTTTCATAAGTTCTAAAATTTTTAACATCAAAAATATCTTCTTGTTCTAAAATTTCATTTATCTTAATTTCAGTTTTATTGCTTTCAATAATTTCATTTCCAAAATAAAATCTTAACTTATATTCATAATTGCCTGGTTGGCCAGACCAATAAATTTTAAATGCTTTCTTATCTCCAGGCATTAATTTTTCTTCATTGCTCCAACCATTAAAAATCAATTTACTGTTATTGTAAATAAAAACTCTTGCTCTAGCAGTGTAAGCTGTGCTTCCAATATTGTTAAATTCTGTTTGAAAGCTAACAACATTTTTTGAAACATTAGGGCTTTCGTATATTATCTTTCCTTTTATTTCTTCATTAATGTTAACATCTAATATTAACGAAAAAGCAATCTCTACAAAAATTAAAAAAATTAATATACTCGCTAAGATTAATTTCATTTAATCACGCTAATATTTCGGAACTTTTATAATTATGTCAATCTCGCCTGTATAATTTCCAAAATTTGCATTAGTTGAATTTAAAATAACTTCAACTGCTGTACTTTCATTTAAGGTAAAGTCATTTTTATTAAAGCTAATTAAAGAAGAAATGTTTCCATAAGCTTTTAATTTAATTGTGCTATACTTTTTTTCTAAATTTGTAATAGCAATGTATCTTTTTACAGAACTTCCATTTCCAGGAATAGAACCAAAGTTAAGATTCCAAGGATCTGTAACAAGGCCTACATTTATGTTTTCCTCTGGTTTAGTGATTTCTACGCTTGTTGGATATCTAATTACTTTATAGTTAAACAACAAGCTAGAATAATTTAAAACTTCTTTTTCACTTACAATATCCTTTGGTTCAGGCGGTTCCTGTGTTGATAAAAAGTATAAAAAAACAATCAAAACAATCATAAAAACAATAATTTCATTTTTCATTGAACCCACTTATAAATTGCTAATGAAATTAATAATATAATAAAAACTATAAATAACCATATTGGAAATTCTTCTTCCTTGGGTTTTAATACTTCAGGTGTTACGGAAATGGTTGAGTTTTTAATTGCTGAATCAGTTGTATATTTTACTGTAGTTAAAATATCATAATCTCCAAAAGAAAGGCCTGTTAATGGTAAAAAGCTTTTAATAACTTTTAATTCATTAGGCTTTATTTTAGTATCAGCAGAAGAAATTTCAGTAATAAAATTACCGTCTTTATCATAAATTTTTTGAATTGCCTTAGCAGTTATGGTTGTTGTTCCAGTGTTTTGAAAGTGAGTATCAATTTCTAAAGTTTTAGGATTATAGCCTTTTGATGTAACATCTAAAATTTCACCCTTTCTTATACCATTGCCAACAACTTTAAAGAAAACGCTAACAGAAGTTATTGCAACAAGTTG
>JAWBOD010000024.1:0-6782 GCA_039000735.1 Candidatus Aenigmatarchaeota archaeon
AAGAAATTGATTATGAAGGTTATGTATATGATATTTTTGTTCCAGAATTTCATAATTTTGTAGCAAATGGCGTTTTTGTTCATAATTGCGTTGATGAATTCGACAAGATGTCTAAGGAAGACCAAATTGCAATGCATGAAGGACTAGAGCAACAACAAATAAGCATTGCAAAAGCTTCTATTGTAGCTACCTTACCAGCTCAAGTTTCTGTTTTAGCAGGTTCAAACCCAAAGTTCTTTAGATTTGATCCTTACAAACCAATAGCTGAGCAAGTTGACATACCAGATACCTTACTTAGCAGGTTTGATTTAAAATTTGCCTTAAAAGACATTCCAAACAGGGAAATGGATGAAAAGTTAGCTACTCATATTTTAGAAACTAGACTTCAACCAAGCAGAGTAGAACCCTTAATTAAGCCTGAGTTTCTTAGAAAATACATAGCATACGCAAGAAAGAATTGTAGACCCGAAATGACAAGAGAGGCTGCTGAAAGATTAAAAAGTTTTTATCTTGAGATGAGAAGCCTTTATTCAGGAGAATCTATAGCAATAACTTTAAGACAAAATGAAGCTTTAATGAGATTGGCCGAAGCTTCTGCTAAAATAAGACTTTCAAATAAAGTTGAAGTTCAAGACGCTGAAAGAGCAATAAATATAATGAAATATTCTATACAGCAATTAGGTTATGATTATGAAACTGGAAAATTAGACATAGACAGGACAGAAGGTGTTTCAGCGTCACAAAGAAGTAAAATACATGCATTGTTAGACATTATAGATATGCTTGAGAAAAAACTTGGAAAAACAATTCCAAAAAACGAAATAATAGTTGCTGCTGAAGAACAAGGAATTAAAGCTAGCGATACAGAAGAATTATTAAGGAGGTTAAAATCTGAGGGCTCTATATTTGAGCCAAAAATAAATTATATAGAAAGGATAAGATGATTTTATGGAAATGAAAAGATTAACTGCTAAAAAAGCTTCAATTGGAGAAATAGTAAATGGTAAATTTATTAAAAAATCTGGTTTTGAAAGTAGTTATGTCTTAACTAGTTTAGGAAGAAAGTTATCTAGAGTAAGAGTTTTAGGTTTAATAGTTGATAAATTTATTTCTGCAGATGAAAAATATGCAACCATAACTTTAGATGACTCAACAGAAACAATAAGATGTAAAGCTTTTATTAATACAAAAATCTTTGACGGGTTTGGTTCAGGCGATTTGGTTGATGTTTTTGGGAAATTAAAGGAATACAATGAAGAAATTTATATAATGCCAGAGATTGTAGTTAAGGTTGAACCTAATTTTGAAACTTTAAGGATTTTAGAATTAGAAAAAATATTTAAGGAGCAAAGAGAAAAAATTAAAAAAATAAGAGAAATACAAAAACAAACTTCTGACTTAGCTGAAATAAAAGCTGCTTTAAAAGATGTGATACCTTTAGAGGATATAGAAGGAATACTTGAAGCTCAGGAAATGATTGAAAACTCAATTGAAGAAAAAGTAAATTCTACAAATGAAATAAAAAATAAGGTTTTAAAATTAATTGAAACCCTAGATAAAGGTGAAGGCGCTGATTACAACGATATCTTAATTAAGTCTGGCTTACCAGAAAGAAACATAGATTTAGTAATTCAAGATTTACTTGAAACTGGAGTTTGTTACGAGCCAAAGCCAGGAAAAATTAAAAAAATATGATTTTATGGATTATGAAGCTTTATTAAATAAAGCATATGAGAAACTTCCAAAAATAGAAGAAGGTAAAGATAGATTTAAAATTCCTATTGCTGAAACATTTATTCAAGGCAATCAAACAATAATAAAAAACTTTTTTCAAATAACAGAAATTTTAAGAAGAGAACCTTCTCATGTTTTAAAATTTTTAGCAAAGGAATTAGCAGCTCCAGCTGGCTTAAGTGGTGAAAGAGCAATTTTTCAATCAAAAATCTCACAAAAATTAATTCAACAAAAAATTGAGGCTTACATTAACGAATACGTTTTATGCAAGGAATGTAAAAAACCAGACACTAAGCTTGTAAAGGAAGATAGGCTAATGTTCTTAAAATGTGAAGTTTGTGGAGCTAAAGCAGCCGTAAAGGCAATAAAATGAAAGGCCAATTTTTTGTAATCGCAACTGTAATTATGATTTACACTTTAATGGCTATAATTCAATATATTTACGATTTTTCTGATATAAACTTAGTTCAACTAAAAAAAGTTCCAGAATTTTATTACATCCAATATATAAAAGATAGCTTAAACAAAACTGTTACAAGTTCTATTACAAGCTTAGATTGCGAAAAGCTTGAGACAGATATAGTTGCTACTGAAAACTTTTTAAAAGATGAATTAATTTCAAGAGGCATAAACTTAACAATAGCACATGAAAATAGCTGTTCTTATGTTTATTTTAACTTTAGCTTAAGAACACCAGAGCTTTATACTTTCACAGAGTTTAAAAGTCCTTAAATTCTTTTAGTATTGTTTTTAAAAAAGGTATTTGCTCCTTTATCTTTCTTAAAGAGCACTTTAAATTTAAGCTTTTATAAAAAATTTCTTTTTCTTTTCTAAAACCTTTTGTAGAACCCAAAGTAATAAGTCTTTCCGGCGGTTTATATAAAATAAATTTTTTTTGTGGATTTTCTAATAAGGCAATGCTAGCAATCATATTTTTTAAATATTTATTAAACCTGTAGTTTTGGTTTTTTATTATCTGAGATTTAAACAAATCTGCCTTGCTAAGAATATCAAAGGCCATTGCTATTAATTTCGGGTCGTTATATTCCAGTGGAATGTTTTGTTCAACCCACCAAAATATTTCATCAAGATCTTTATCAGAACTGTCAATTGCCTTTAAAGCCTTTTCTAGATTTTTACTTCTAAAAATATTGTTTAAAACTTCAAATATGTTTTTTTCTTTGTCTCTAGTAGCATAACTATTTGCTTCTAAGTCATTAATTGCAGATCTTACATCTCCATCAGCACTTTCTGCAATTTTTTTTATATCTTCTTTACTTATTTTTATCTTTTCTTTTGTTGCTATTTCTAAAAGTTTTTTTTCTATTAAGTTTTTTGGTATTTTTTTAATCCTTAACAATTCACAATAATTTCTTAAGTTTTTTAATTTTTCATTGTAAGCATCGTTTGCAGTTAAAATAATAGGATTGTTACTTTCTTTTATTATGTTTATGATTTCTGCTATTCCACCTTTATCAGCCTGACTAAAGCTATCAATTTCATCAATAAGTATTAACCTTTTTTTAAATAAGGAAGATTCTTTTGAAGCAGGTAATAGCCTTTCTTTTAATGAAGATGCAGATCTTTCATCGCTAGCATTTATTTCAAATAAGTTCATGTTTCTTTCTTTTGCAATTAAAGAAGGAATAAGAGTTTTTCCTGTTCCAGAAGGTCCATAAATAAGTAAAGCTTTTTTATGTCCTTTCTTTAACCATTCATCAATTTTTAATATTATTTCTCTTTGACCTAAAACTTCTCTTAAGCTTCTAGGCTTATACTTTTCTACTAACATTTTAATCATTGTATAAGGCAAATTGAGCTAAAAGTGCTTCTATTTGTATTTGCTCATTTCCTGTTTGTAGTCTGTATTCAAATTCTCCCACCTTTTCTATTAACTTTGCTTTTGCTTTTTCAGAAATATTTAGCTCATAGATAATATTAGAAATTTGCTTAATTATGTCTTCACCAGAAACGCCTTGCTTTAACAGTAAATCCTTTAAAATTTCTCTAGCATCTATAAATTTTCCATTTAAGGCATGTTCTACCATTTTTTTAACTTCTTTTGGTTCAGCTTGCATAGAAACTTCATAAATAACTTCTTCTGTAATTTTCTTTCCTAAAACAGAAGATGCTTGTAAAATGTTTGCAACCTTTCTTAAATCACCCTCAGATATTTTTATTATAGCATTTACTGCAGAATCGTCAATTTTTAACTTTTCACCTTTAACTATTCTTTCTATAAATTGTTTAACATCAGATTCCTTAAGTGAATTAAATCTAAAAATTGCACAGCGGCTTTGAATTGGCTCAATTATTCTTGAAGAATAATTAGCAGCTAAAATAAATCTTGATAAATTTGTAAATGCTTCCATTGTCCTCCTTAAGGCTTGTTGAGCTTCTGGTGTTAACGCATCGCATTCATCTAAAAATATTAGCCTAAAAGGTACATTGCCTATTGCTTTTGTTCTTGCAAAATCTTTAACTTTACCTCTTATAACGTCTATTCCTCTTTCGTCTGACGCATTAAGTGAAAGTATGTTTTGTTTCCAAAAATCGCCGTACAATTCGTAAGCAATTGCATAAGCAGTAGCAGTTTTTCCACAACCAGCCGGCCCAGCAAAAAGCATGTTTGGTATATTTTTTTCTTTTACAAAGGCCTTTATCCTTTCTATAATGTGTTTTTGATTTATTACATCATTTAATGTTTTTGGCCTATATTTTTCGCTCCAGATCTCAAACATATTATCAACTTATATTATGAACCTTAATAAATTTAATTATATGAAAAAGTTTTTACTTTTATCATTAATATTGTTAAGCACACCGGCTTTTGCTGAAATAACAAATCCACAAGTAGTTAGCAAAATAAGAGCAGAAGTTTATGAGCATGGTTTTATTGAAGTTTCAGGCATTGTTAATAATATTGAGTTAAATTTATCAATTCCTCAAGAAGATGGTTATCAAAAAATAGAAAGTTTTGAAGTTTCTGACAAATACGGAATTTGCAACAATCAATGCTCTTACAAGTTTGTTTACGATAAATTTGGAAACAAGCTTTTAAACATAAATTGGAAAAATCCTAAGGAAAATATAGAGTTTAAAATAAAGGCCATTGTTTCGGTTAATAGAAGATACTCAGTTGAAAGTAAAAATTTTCAAGAATTCTTAAGACCAACCAACTTAGTTCAGTCAACAGACCCTGAAATAGAAAGCATAGCATCTAAAGCAAGAGGAAGTGATTTTGAAAAGGTTGCTTATTTGTCTAAGTGGATAAGCGAAAACATAAGATACAATACAGTTTATTCGGATGTTAACATTCCAGCAAAAGAAATTCTTAAGCTAAGAATAGGAGTTTGCAAAGAGTTTTCAAATCTTTTAGTTTCGTTTTTAAGAAGCTTAGGCTATTATTCTGCTGTTGCTGTTGGTTATGTTCATCCAGGAAAAATATATGGTGGAGAAAATTTTTTACCTCATGGTTGGACAGAAGTTTACGCTAATGAGGGAATAATTTCAGATCCAACATGGGGAGAGGTAGGTTATTTAGATGCAACTCATATAAAGTTTGCAACTCTCCCTGATAGCAGTTGGACTTTTTCAAGTTTTTATACAACAGGCTATGGTTCTTTTAAAGCTAGTTTAAAAAGCACAAACGTTTCTATTAAACTTTTAAGTTTTGAAGAAAGTCCAGTAGTGTATTTTAATTCAAGCTTTTTAGAAAACAGATTGTGGAAAGGCTACGCTGTTCTTAAAACTGATTTAAGTGCTAATGGTTGCTTTTTAACAAAGTACGATATAAGAAGCTGTACTTCTAATGATAAGGATTTTTTAGAAATAATAAACCAAGAAAATGTAACTTATTTTTGCAATAAAAAATCTATTTTTACAATTTTTAAAATACCTGATTTGCAAAAAAATATGCGTTATACCTGTCCAGTTAGCGTTTTATTTTATAGTAACGGCGAGCAGAAAAATATTTTGTTAAATTTATTTTATAGTGAGGGAGGGAATACAAAGTTAACAGTTGATAAAAATGTTGTTTCTCCAAAAGAAAAAATAGTTGCTTTTGCTGCTAATTCTTATATTTTTAGCGATAATGGTGATTACGGTTTTGAAAATTTAGAAATTTTTGCTCCGTTTTATGACTTTAATATTTATTCTTATAATAAAGGTTCTTTAGAAAAGCAAAGTATTAAGGTTGTTTTAAGCAAGCCAATAGATGCTATTTTAGATATTAACGATACTTTGTTAGAAGGTAAAAGCTATTTATTAAATGTTCATGTTAAGAACTTGCTTAATAATCCACAAGAAGTTACAGTAAAATTTAAAGAACAAATTAAGAAAGAATACGTTAAAGATTTAAAAAACTTTACTTTTAATTTTACACCAAATGTTAATGACAATTTAATACAAGTTGTTGTAAGCACAAATGATTTTTCAACAACCTTTTCAAAGCAAGTAAAAATAATAGAAGAAAAAAAAGTAGAAGATTACATTAATGATTTATTTCAGGCTTTAATTAGCTTCTTTAAATGGTTGTTTTCTTTGTTTAATTTATAAATATCTAAATTAGATATTATTTTAGTGATTTTATGGCTTGGCTTTGGTTAATACCCTTGTTCATAATAGCGATAGCAGTTTTAATAGTAGTTTACTATATAAATAGGATAATAGTTCTTTCAAACAGAATAGACAATGCTTGGTCGCAAATAGATGTTCAATTAAAGAAAAGAGCAGATTTAGTTCCTAACTTGGTTGAAACAGTTAAAGGTTATGCAAAGCATGAAAAAAAGATTATGGAAGCTGCAATGAAGGCAAGAGAAAATATGCTTAAGGCTGGTTCCCCGCAAGAAAAAATAAGAGCTGGAACTGCTTTAGCAGCTGCATTAAGAAGCGTTTTTGCAATAGCAGAAAATTACCCGCAACTAAAAGCAAGCGAGAACTTTAAGCTTTTGCAAGAGCAATTAGAAGGCATAGAAAATAAAATTGCTTATTCAAGACAATTTTACAATGATTCTGTCCTAAGCTTTAACAACATGATAACAACAATT
>JAWBOD010000025.1:0-6317 GCA_039000735.1 Candidatus Aenigmatarchaeota archaeon
AAATTGTTTTTAATATTTTTTCTTAAACCCTTAGCTAAAATTTTTTCTATAATTTCTAAATCTGAATTAGTTTTAAAATAAAATCCTTCATTTTCTAACTTCTTTCTTAAAACATTGTAACTTTCTTTTGGCATGTCTCCATTGTGCGCTAAGGCTAAAAAACAAGGAGAATCTGTCCATAAAGGCGGAGCGTCCCTTAACTTTTCTTTAGGATCGTCATATTTGCCTACAGTAGGATATCTAACCTGGCCAATTGCATAGTTTCCTTTTAAACTAGATAATGCTTCCTTATTATAAACATGTGAAACTTGTCCAACACCACCATATTCATAGTGTCTATCTTCAAAACTTAAAATTTTAGTTGTATCTTCTCCTCTATGTTGTAATTGAAGCAAGGAGTGATAAACAAAAAATGAAGCATTCTCACCAACGCAACCAGCAACTCCACAACCCATAATAAAAACTTGTAGCAAAAAGATTTAAAAGCATTTTAAACCTTGTAAATTAATTTATTTATGGGCCTGTAGCTCAGTTTGGATTAGAGCAACTGGCTTCGGACCAGTAGGTCGCCGGTTCAAATCCGGCCAGGCCCATTTTTATAAAAAACAATGAAAATATATTTATGCCCCTGTCGTCTAACCCGGTTAAGGACACGAGGTTCTCGACCTCGGAATGCGAGTTCAAATGAGAGATTAAATCTCTGAAACTCTCGCCGGGGGCATTATGATAAAAATAAGGGGTCAACAAATGTTCCCCTTTCTAATATATTGAAGTGCTCTTGCTTTTTGATAATCTGGTGATATTTTTGATTCTCTTATTTCCTTTTCTTTTCCAGGATACCAATCTTTATATGCTTGTGGTAATTTAATTTCAGGTATTTTTGATAAATTAACATCTTCTCTTTTGAATTCAACTAAACCTAATTTATAGCCTAAATTTGTTATTTTTCCATGAATTCTTCCCAATATGCCAAATTTATTAAACATTTTTTCACCTCCTTAATTTTTATACAGAATATTCATTAACTGGAAAAAAGTAGTCTAAGTACTTGTCTCTTGGCATATATCCAAACTTCTCTTTAAGTTTATTCTTTAGTTCTTTTAGTTCTGGAAACCTAAAAATTCCACCTAAAAAGTTTTTTTCAGTTTTTTTCATTTTAATCACCTAATTTTTATTAAGAAAAAGAGGACAATATTTTTGGTCAGAAAATTTAGAAACAAACTAATTTTTAATATAAAAACTTAAGAAAGAGAAAAATTACTATAATTAAGAAGTTTTCCCATTGTTTAGTCTCCACTCTCTACAATTTCTAACATTTTCTATAACTTCAACTAATTTGAATTTAGCCCAATTTTCAAGAATAGGTATAATTACTTTTCTATCATGACCTGTTTTAACTTGTAAAGAATAAGCATTATGAAATCTAGGATAATCTGATTTTAGTGTTTTATATAATTTTAAATGAACAGTACCTTCAAAAAATAAAGAAGAAATTTTTTCATTGCTTAAAAAACCAGTTATGTCCTCCCTAACTTTAGGTTTTTGAATTAGATTGGACATAATTTTTACCTAATAAAATTTTATTCACCTCTCTCACAACCACCTTCGGCGCAATGATAAAGCCATTTGTATGCTTTTCTAAACTCTTCATTGCTTTGATAAGCAGTTAAGAAACCTTTATTTATATTTTCTTTTATTACCGGAAGATTGGAATTTTTTATTTCATCATGTAAATCCATATTCTCACCTCCTGTTTTATATTTATTTAAGCAGAAGCATAAAATTTAATAATTAATAATATTGAGCAAATTTAAATAATTTAATACTAATATTAATATTAATGAGCAAATTTATTCATATTATACCCATAGGTTTAGAAAAAGATAGAATCATTTATTTACTTCAAAAATTCCCTCCCTATAGAGTTTATTTTTTAAATTACAAATCTGAAAACAAAGAAGAAAGCGGATATAGTAAAATTGTCGAACCTGTACAGAAGGAAATTGACTCCTTAATTCCACTAGCTGAAAAGAAATACTTAACTGTATCTTATGAAGAATTTGAAGATCTTTTTATTAAAATATTAGATATAATGGCGAAAGAAAAGCAACAAGGTAATGAAGTAATAGTTAATCTATCTACAGGCCCTAGAATTGCAGCATTGGCTTCTTGGATTGCAGCCTCGATAATA
The DNA here is from genome assembly GCA_039000735.1 of Candidatus Aenigmatarchaeota archaeon. GTDB lineage: Archaea > Aenigmatarchaeota > Aenigmatarchaeia > Aenigmatarchaeales > Aenigmatarchaeaceae > JAWBOD01. Next base: position 2,192 of record JAWBOD010000025.1, read on the forward strand.
AATTGTAAAGCCTTTTATATTAGACCTGCAGAATACTTACCTGAAGGAGGAAAACTTATTTCAAGAGGTGTTTTAAAGGTTATAGATTTATTTCATTTCCCAATAACTTTACCTACAGAAGCTGAAGCAACTTTTATTATATTTTTGTTAGAGCATAAAGGAACAAAAACAGGTTCTTTAAGAAGTTTAGTGAAAGATATTGGTTTGGAAACTCTAGGAAAAAATATAAAAAGTATAAATAGTGGAATAGTAAAAATGAGTCATATTATAAGAGAATTAAAAAGAAAAAATTATGTAAAAGTTAAGAACATAAGCAGAAAAAGACAAGTAATTGAACTTACTGATGTTGGAAAACTTATGGCAAAAACTTATAAAATATTAAAAAACAGCAATCTTCAATTAAGCTAAATCTCGTCCTCTTTAAGGTATACTTTTTTAGAAACTAAAGGAATTGATATTATGTATTTTTTTCTATTTTCTATTAATTTTTTAAATTCTTCTTCTTCTTTTTGATTTAAATTTATATTTACTTTTTTAATTATACCGCTTCTACCAATGATACATGGCCACGTTATAAACATACCATAATTTTTATCATAATAAGAAACACAGTAAACCTTTTTCTCATCTTTAATAATCGTATTTACCATATCGCAAACAAGTTTAGCTGGCGCAAACATTGAAGCCCCTATTTTAGAAATGACATCTTGAATATAATTTCTAACACCAAAAACAATTTCATCTCTATTTAAAACTTCTTCTCTAAAAATTGGTATCTGATCTTCACCATGCTCGCCTATAACATAGCAATCTATCTTATTTGGATCCTTTCCAGTTTCTTTGCTTATTAAATACTTTAATCTATTGGTATCGAGATAACCACCAAACCCTATAATTTGATTTGAATTTAAACCTGATCTTTTCCAAACAATGTATGATATTATATCAACTGGATTTGTTATAACTAAAATAATGGCTGTATTCTTAATTTTAATTAAATCAAAAACTTCATTTATTATTTTTTCATTTGTTTTTAATAATTCAATTCTTTTTTGCATTGGAAATTGAGGAATACCTGCAGCAATTACTACTATATCAGCTTCCTTTGCGTCTTCAAAGTAAGCAACTTTTAATTTTTTAGCAAATTCAGGAAAAGCGCTTGATAGCTCTAAATACAAACCTTCAGAGGTTTCCATAGTTCTGTTTATTAAAAAGATTTCATCAATATTCTTGTTTTCCATTAAACAAAATGCAATACGACTACCAACACGTCCTAAGCCAACTATAGCAACTTTCATTTTATCTGATATTAATTATACAATAAGTATTTTATACTTTTCTACAATGTATTTTAATTTTTAAGAATAACTTTATTATGCCGACGTGGCTGAACTAGGCTAAAGCGGTAGAAAAAATGCTGAATCTCGAGAACTACTGCCCGAAAGGGCTTGCAGGTTCAAATCCTGCCGTCGGCGTGATTTATTCTTTAGTCGTAGCCTAAAGGTGTTCTCTATATAGATATAAAGCTAAGGTTAATCTATGGAAAAGAAGCTTGACATTCACAAAACAGAAGAAAAACTTAAAACATATTTGAAAATAATCAACAAATTATCAGAAAGAAATAGGAATTTGATTCTTGATTTTCAAAAGGAGTGTTTTTCTCGTGGCCTATCTGACAATAGAGTTTTGTTTTACATCTATAGAATGAGCATGATAGCTAGGCAATGCAATAAAGATTTAAATAAATTAAGCATTCAAGAAATAAAAGAAATAATTGCTAACATTGAAAGAAACAAAAATTATTCTGAATGGACTAAAGCATGTTATAAATTAGCAATTAAAAAATTCTATCAATGGTTAGAAGGATATGAATGGGAATCTAAGGAATACCCAGAGAAAGTTAAGTGGATAAAAACAACTGCTAGAAAAGAGAGGTTAAGAGATCCTGTTATTCTAACAAAAGAAGAAGTATTGAAATTGTTTAATGTAGCTGAAGGTGTAAGAGAAAAGGCTTTAGTTTCTTTCATGTATGAAAGTGGTTGCAGAGTTCCAGACGAATTGTTAAACATGAAAGTTAGTGATGTTGAGTTTGATGATTATGGAGCAAAAGTTAGATTAAGAAGTGGCAAAGTTGGTTCTAGAATAATAAGAGTTGTTGCATGCGTTCCACATCTTAAAGCATGGGTAGAAACAGAACATCCAGATCCCAAACCAAATAATTACTTGTGGGTAAGAAAAGGATCAGCAAAAGTAATTAGCTATTCTACTTTGAAAAATTTAATTAAAAAATGGAGAATAAAAGCTGGAATAAACAAGCAAATAACACCTTACACATTTAGAAGGACTAGATACACTCATTTAGCTACTAAAATACCAACTCCAGCCCTTTATAATTACATGGGCCAAGTTCAAGGATCAGATGTGATAGAAAGATATGTTAAGCTTTCTGGAGAGGATACTGACGAGGCCATATTGAATTTCTATGGCATAACTAACCCAAAGAATTCAGACATCAAGCCTTTGTTTTGCTCTAGATGTGGAAAGCAAAATCCACCAGAGAAAGAATATTGTATTATTTGCAACGCTCCTTTAACAGAAAAGGCTAGGGCAAATGTTGAAGAAAATAAGAAAAAAGAGCTTTCTGATTTTATAGAAGAATTGATACGAAAAAGAATGGAGGAATTAAAAAATCAAAAGAGATAAATGAAAAATCCAAACTTGTTTAAATTGGTGTTGAAGAATTTTATTTTCTTCTTTAAATTCAAATTTAATTGATTTAAGTTTTATTATCTATTTTCATAAAAATATTAATCGCATTTTATAATTGTTTTGTATTGAGTTAATATTCTTGTTCTCTGAACATCTTTATATTTTGTTACATCACGACATTCTAGCAATGTTGGAGCTATTAAATTAACATTAAAAGTTCTCGCATTTTGATTTGCAAATATTGCTTTCACAATATAAACCAGAGTCACAACCGCAATCTCGACAGCAGTTTTCTTTAGTCTCTCCAGATTCGCATTTATTATTACCACAAACTATTTGCCACGGCAGATTTATTGACGGTTGTTGTACTATTTCGCCTTCTGTGATTTGTTGTTTTGTTAACTGTTGAGCACATCCAGCTATAAAGACTATTATTAAAATTAAACTAATAAGAAAATATAATTTTTTCATAATTTCTCGATTTATATTTTATTTTTGATTATTTATAATGTTTTTGAAGTTACGTTTATATAACTAATATCATTAAATCTTATTTCTTTCAATTCACTATTAAAAACTTTAAATTTTCTTTTTTCTGTAAAGGTTATGGACATGGATATTTAGAAAGAGTTAAACTTTTACAAATATCAAATTTATTATTCTTTAAGTCGTCTAAATTAGACGAACAACAAAAACCAATATTATGATTTTTTCTTATATCTATATCCCACACCCCTCGAGTTGTAGACAAACCAGTATCTAAACCCCACCAAAACCATTCTTCAGTAGGACCACCAATAGCCCTGTTAGGATTTAACCCCAATGTTTTTCCATCAATATACCAGAAACAAGTTAAATGTGTGCATGGATTATTAACTGCATCAATATTTCCACACGTTTTTCCCAAACTATAATTTGCAGGTAGATTAACATTAGTAGTTATTTTATAACACCAAGAGTTGTAACAATCTTTTTCTGGATTAAACTCTTTATAACACCAATTACATATATTATGCCAATTACACTCTGAATCCCATTCAACAGAAATAATTTGAAGATTACTATCTGTTAATATAGGGGCTTTTTGTTGTTGTATAGTTTGTCTTGCTATTGATATAGAACCTTGCTGAACTCCTAAATTATAAGCTATTGCCAAAACAATTATAACTATAATAAATCTAATGAATTTTATGTTTCTATTATCGTTTTTAACCATATCATCACTTACAATAGCGAGTATAATGTTAATATGAAAATATACGATCTATAAAATATATATAAATAAACTTATGAGATAATGGTAAATAAATTATTGCAAAGAGTAAGGATTTTGTTGTTATTTTTTCCTTTTTTGAAATAAAAATAAAAATAATAGTAAAAATATTTATATTGTAAAAGGTATTTGTTTCTCAAATTT
>JAWBOD010000026.1:0-5367 GCA_039000735.1 Candidatus Aenigmatarchaeota archaeon
ATGGTGTAAAAGTTATCATCAAGCAATACCACATCAGAAGCCTCTTTTGCAACATCAGTTCCCTTTATGCCCATGGCTATTCCTATATCTGCTTTCTTTAATGCAGGCGCATCATTTACACCATCTCCAGTTACAGCTACAATATTTCTTTTCTTTTTTAAAGCTTCAACAATTTTTAATTTATGTTGCGGAGAAACTCTTGCAAATATTATTGTTTCGTCAACAACGTCTTCAAATTCTTCTTCGCTTAATTTATCTAATTGCTCACCAGTTAAAACTTCACCACTTAATCCAATTTGAGAAGCAATTGCCTTAGCTGTTAAGGGATGATCGCCAGTTAGCATAATTACTTTAATTCCTGCTTCTTTACAAAGCCTTATTGCTTCTTTTGTTTCTTTTCTTGGTGGATCCATCATTGCAGCCAAACCAACAAATATCATGTTACTTTCAACAGAATCTAAAGAATATTTTAGCCCTAACTTCTTGTACGCAAAACCAAGAACTCTTAATCCATCGTCTGCTAACTCATGAACAATTTTTAATATTTTTTCTTTTTCTTTTTTGTCAAGATTTTTATTTGGATAAATTTTATTACAAATTTTTAATAAGTATTCTGGTGCACCCTTTGAATATGCAAAATATTCACCGTTAATATCATGAATGGTTGTCATTATTTTTCTTTCAGAAGAAAATGGAATTTCCTTTACTCTCGGATAATCTTCTTCTACATTAGCTTTTTTTGCTAAAACTTTTAATGCGCCTTCAGTTGGATCTCCAATTATATGCCACCTTTCTTCTTTTTTTAATATTGCATCATTACACATCTTAGATATTTTTAAAATTAAGTATAAGCATTCTTCTTTTTTAGGATCAATTTTCTTATTTTCTAAATAGAAATCTCCTTTGGTTTCAAAGCCAACTCCAGTAACATTTATTAATTTATCAGAGTACCAAATCTTTTCTACAGTCATTTCATTTGTTGTCATTGTTCCTGTTTTATCAGCTGCTATTACAGTAACCGAACCTAATGCTTCTACTGCTGCTAATCTCTTTACTAAAGAATTTCTTTTTAACATTTTTTGGGTTCCTATTGTTAATGTTAATGTAATAACTGCTGGTAAGCCTTCTGGAACTGCTGCTACAGATAAGCTCATGGCAGTTAAAAACATATTAATTAAATCGCCTGACTTAACAAAGCCAAACAAAAATATAAAGAATGCAAGAACAACTACAAATATTCCTATATCTTTTCCAAAATGTTGAAGTTTTAATTGCAGGGGTGTAGGTTCTTCTTTTTCTTCAACTAAAGTTGCTATTTTTCCAATTTCAGTAGACATTCCAGTTGCAACTACAACACCAATCCCTCTACCATAAGTAACTAAAGTACCCATAAAAGCCATATTTTTTCTATCGTGAATACCAACATCCTTTTTCAATGCTTTTGGATCCTTTAAAACAGGTACAGATTCACCGGTTAGCTCAGATTCATCTATTTTAAGATTAGATGTTTCTATAAGCCTAACGTCTGCAGGAACTCTATTACCTTCTTCTAAAATAACAATATCTCCAGGGACAATCTTATCAACAGGAACTTCGTAATGAGAACCATCTCTTATTACTGTAACTTTAGAAACAGTTAATTTTTTTAATGCATCTATAGCTTTTTCTGCTTTAAATTCTTGATAAAAACCTAAAAAAGCGTTTAATATAATTATTAAACCAATTGCAGTTGCATCTATGTACAATCTAAGATATAAGGACAAAAGTGTTGCAAAAACTAAAATTAAAACTAAAATACTTTTAAATTGCTCAAGAAAAATAATTAATGCTGTTCTTTTTTTTCTTTCTTTTAGTTTGTTTAAGCCGTAATGCTTTAATCTTGCTTCAGCATCTATGTTAGTTATCCCCTTTTTATTTGTTCCTAAACTTTCTAGTACAGCCTCCACACTCATTGTGTGCCATTGCATAAATTTTATTAAGTAATCTTATATTTATATTATGGCTAAATTTGAAAAAACAATAAAAGTTATTAAAGAAGAGGAAAAAATAATTAAGTACAAGTGGAAGCATTATAAAACAATTTTAATATTTATGGTAATTCTTTTAACTTTAGAAGCTTATTTAACAGGTGACTTAGAAAGATTTTTATCGAATTTAGGAAATTATGGATATATTGGGGCTTTTGTTGCTGGTATATTTTTTACTTATGGAATCACAACACCAATTGCAATTGCAACTTTTTTCTTATTATCCGAAAACTTAAATATTTGGATTCTAACTTTCATAGGTTCTATAGGTGGATTGATAAGCGAATATTTTATTTATGATTTTGCAAGGAAAAAAGCTGGTAAATCTATAAAAATCTATAAAGATAAAAAAATAATTTTACCAAAAATAAAGTCTAAGTTAATAAAAATGCTAAGTCCTATAATAGCTGGTATTATAATCGCCACGCCAATACCTGATGAATTTGTTGCGGTTCTTTTTGGAATTGAAAAATATAAGTTAAGAAATTTTCTAATACTAACTTTTGTTTTTAAATTTTTAGGAATTCTTTTTATAGTTGGTTTAGGAAGAATTTTTTAGGTTAATGGAATTTCTTTAATTACTTCAATTTTTGTTCCAATTTTCTTAACGAGCTCAATGCGTTGAGTTTTAAAATTTGAAAATTTTAAATCCCTTATTTTTTGTTCCATTTTTTCTTTATCCCATTCGTTTCCATCATTAAGTTTGTAAATAAAAAATTTTTGATTATTTCTTTTTGAATAATCTATAAAACTATATGGAACAACATAAAATACGTAGGCTTTTATTTCGTTTTCCATAAATATAAATTAAAAAATTTCTTATTTTTAGCTATTTTGGCCGCAGCCGAGATTCGAACTCGGACCAAGGGCTCCACAGGCCCCTATACTGCCATTATACTACTGCGGCCATAGAATTAATAATTTAATTTTAAGGATTTAAAAATATTTAAAAAACTATAAAGAAAAAACTTAGTTTAGAAGCTTTCTTCTGTAGAAATCTCTTCCTTAGCTTCTTTTTTCTTTGCTTTTTTCCTTGCCAAGAGAATCACCCCTTAATTGGATAATTTAACAAGTATAAAAAACTAACCCTCTGATTATATTAAAAATTATAAATTAAAAAATTCCAAAAGAAGCAAAGGTTAAATTGACGAATATAGCTTTAGCAAGTTTTTTAAATAAATGCAGGGGGCCGGATTTGAACCGACGAAGGGACTAACCCACAAGGTGTCTCATTAATCTGAGCTTCGCATCCTAAGCTTCGCATTCTAAGATCTTGCGCCTTAGACCAGACTTGGCTACCCCTGCATAATTAAACTTTTAATTTAGAGTATTTAAAAATTATAACTTTATTCTTTCTAATTCTTGCTTAAGCTTAGCAATTTCTTCTCCTAATCTAGAAATAGTACTATCAATTTCATCTTTTTTAGATTCGTTCTTGGCAAATTGTTCAGGACCTCTTGGCGTTACAAATTCTCTTCCAAAAAGATTAGTAGATTCTGCAAATTTTTTTAATGCGTTTTCAAGAACTTCATCAGATTCTGCATTAATCTTATGCACGTGTTTTCTTATGGCTAAAATATTTTCTAAATTTGTTATAGTGTTTTTTAAACCTTGAATATGCGATAAAATTTCTTTGTACCTATCAATTCTAATAAAAATAGGAGCAATTTTTGGTGTTTCTTCTATCATCTTTTCTAAATCAACAACTTCATGGGGTAATGGTTCGCTTGCTATTGGCTCGTAAATTTGCTTTGAAGAAACTGCTTTTTTAATTTCATCCAAATCCATAATCTCACTAAAAAATATTATATTTTTGTATTTAAAAAGTGCGCCGGCCGGGATTTGAACCCGGGTTTTGAGCTTGGCAAGCTCATGTCCTACCAGGCTAGACTACCGACGCATTGACCAATAAGTTTTCTTATATTTCTTATATTTTAAATAATCTTTTATAATTTTAAAATGATCGAAAGCTAAATCTTCTCTTTTTAATTTTTTCGGATCGTAAAAATTTGGAGTTTTTGCATCGCTTCCAGCTTTTAATTTTCCAGAAATTATTTTTGCAATAAATACAGTTGATATGTAATGTCCTCTTGGATCTCTTTTTGGGTCAGAATAAACTCCTAAAATATTAACAAGTTTAACCTTTAAGTTTGTTTCTTCTTTTGCTTCTCTTAGGGCTGCATTTTCAACAAGTTCATTATAATTAACATGCCCTCCTGGTAAAGCTAATTTTCCTTTAAAAGGATTTTCTCCCCTTTTTACCAAAACTATTTTATTTCCTTTCTCAATTATAACATCAACAGTTGCGACTACCATAAAATCATTTTATTTTTAAAGTTAATATTACTGAGAATAATCCAATAAAACTAGCAACAAAAAATGCTGATGAAAGTGAAACATTATCTATTAAAAATCCTCCTAGAGCTGGTCCAATCGTATCACCCATGCCCTGTAAAGTTTTTGCAAATCCAATTTGCTCACCTCTTACTTCTTTAATTGTTGCATCCATTAAAATAGCTTTAAAGGCTATTCTATAAATATAAAATCCAATTGAAACCCCAATTAAAATTAAAAAGAATTGAAGTATTGAAGATGAGAACGGATAAAGCAAAATTAAAAATGAAAATATGAAAGCTCCAAGAGCAGTTGTCTTAGCTCTACCAAATTTATCTATCCATTTTCCGCTCCACCAAGCAAAAATTGAGCTAATTATGTAATCAAAAAATAATAAGATAAATAATAAGCTTTCAGAAATGCTTGCCGTATAAACCAGTGTGTATTTGCCAGGGCGGTGTTTAATATGAAAGGCAGCATTGCTATAACTTTGATAATTATTTTGCTTGTTTTAATTCTAATTATTTTGTTGATTGGTTTTGGCTTTTTGAATGTTTCGTTGAACTGGAAGTAGAATGCTTCCAAAATAAATAAACTAACAAAAGAAAAGAACCCAAACCTATTAAAACAAAACTGCCCAACAAAAGAAAATAATCCAAATTTATAAAAGCAAAACTGCCAAAAATGATTCCAAAAAGTAGTAACATCAAACCAGACCCATAATATTTAGCATCGCTATGTTGTTTTTTTCCCATAATAATTACTTTATTTTTAAAGCATTTATATTAGTATTTTAAGTGAGTTAAGTGAATGTAGTGAGTTATTTAGTGATTTTTGAATAATTTTTTTAATAATTTTTTCACCATATTCTTTCAATTTGAACAATGTTAGCAATTATTTCTTTTATTTCTTGAAGGCTTAATTTATCTAAATCTTTATTGCATTGCCTACTATCATGCTCATTCTATAGATGTAAAACAAAACTCTATTGTCAGATAGGCCACGA
>JAWBOD010000027.1:0-5205 GCA_039000735.1 Candidatus Aenigmatarchaeota archaeon
AATAATATTCTATCGATACCAAAAGAAAGCTCTAAAACATGTGGTATAAACTTTTTATTGTTAAAAAATATTTCTTGCGATTGTTTAGAAACTTTTTGATGACCTGATAAATCATGATCTGTTCTATAATGAATTCCACCAACCTCTTTAAAGCCATCTAAACTTTCTAAATTTAATTCCATGTCCCAGTGAATTTTATTATAAAATGCTTTTTCTTCGTCTGATAATTCTCTAAACCTAAATTTTTCTTTAGGAATTTTTAAAACATCTAAAAAGAATTTTTGAACCTTAGCCATATAGTAAACGTAAAACTTTGGAATTCTTTTTGAAAGCTCTTCGCAACTCATTTCTATTTTTTCTTTTTTCTCCCTTTCGTAAACAGGTAAAACTATTAATTTATAATCTTTAATTTCATTCCATTTTTCATGTTCATTAACTTTTTCTGGATCAAAAAATATTTGCAACTCTGCTTGTGTAAATTCTCTCATTCTTGTTAATAATTGTCTTGGTGATATTTCATTTCTAAATGCTCTTCCAATTATTGCTAACCCCATTGGCAATTTTTTTCTAAGAATGTTAAATTGATTTAAAAAATTAACATAAGCACCTTGTGCTGTTTCTGGCCTTAAATAACCCTTTAAGTCTTTTTCAGCGCCTATTTCTAAAGGGAACATCATATTTAATATTCCTACATCTTCTAAAGCACCTTTGCATTTAGGACACTTTATGTTATGCTCTTTTATGAGTTGGTTTAATTCTTTTGATGTTAAACCTTCAAATGTTCTTTTTAAGAAACTTTCTACAATATGGTCTGCTCTATGATAAGTTCCGCACTTTACGCATTTAACAATTGGGTCTACAAAACTTTTTAAATGGCCAGAAGCCTCAAAAACCTTTTCAGACATTATTAAAGGTGAATCAATTTCAAAAAAATTATCTTCATTTAAAAAGAATTTTCTCCAAACATTCTCTAATTTTCTTTTCATTAATGTTCCTAAATGGCCATAAACATAAAATCCAGACAACCCTCCATAAATTTCATCTGAAGGATAGAAAAATCCTCTTCTTTTTGCTAGTTGCTCAATAGTTGCTATATCAGCCATATTACTCTTTTAGTTAAATTAGTTTAAAAAATTGTAGTAATTAATAAATAAATATATTCTAATTATTAATCATGCATCTTTTAATAAATCCTGCTATTCTTGAACAAACTTATTTACCAAGACTTTTACCTTATAGGGAAGAACAACATAGATATTTGGCAGATTGCATAAAACCTTTAATGAATGGAAGGTCTGGAATTAATTTATTAATATTTGGTGCACCTGGAATAGGTAAAACAGCATGCACAAAATTTATTTTAAGAGAATTAAGAGAAGAAACTGAAAATATAATGCCAATTTATGTTAATTGCTGGAAAAGGGATACAAGCCCAAAAATAATTAACGATATTGCAGAACAAATGGAAATAAAAATTATTGAAAAGATATCTTCTGATGAAATTTTTGACAAACTAATAGAAAAGTTTAACAAGTTTGATGGAATTGTTTTTGCTTTTGACGAGATAGACAAAGTAAAGGATTTTGATTTTCTTTACAGAATTGTTGAAGACGTTTCAAGAAAAACAATATTTTTAATTACAAATGTTAGCGAATGGTTAGCAAAAATGGATAGAAGGCTTATATCAAGATTGCTTTTAGATAGGCTTGAATTTAAACCTTATAAGTTTGAAGAAGTTAGAGGAATTCTTTATGAAAGACAAAAGTATGCTTTTTCACCTAAGGCTTGGGATTACGATGCTTTTGAAAGCGTAATTAGAAAAACATTTATTTCTAAAGATATTAGAGTTGGTTTATTTTTAATGAAAGTTTCAGCTGAAATTGCAGAAGCTAGAAATGCAACTAAAATAGAAATAGAAGATGTTAACAAAGCAATTGAAAAGTTAAAAGATTTTAGCGATTTTAACTAAACATGCTTATATATTCTACAATTTTTTCTACTGGTGTGTCTTTAGGAAATTCTATTTCTGCATCATGCGAATATTGGCCTGGATCATACACGTGTCTTTTACCATTTTCTTCGAAACCAGTTGCTACTATTATTTTATTTTCTTTAACCTGTATGCCAGCTTTTAAAGTTCTAATTATTTTTCCGTACTCACCATTCATTTCTGTTTTTTTAATAACTTCATAACCACATCTTTCATCCCATTCACTTTTTTCTTTTATTGGTTCAAAGCCTTCTTGTCTTAATTTAGATAAAATTTGCTCTTTCATAAAAATCAATAACTATTAAGAACGTTAAAAATTTAAACCTTTGCTTAAAGATAAACTCTAAAAATATCTAAAAAGTTGCCCCTTAGCTCCAAAGCTCTTTTTAAACTTTCCTTTTCAATAAAATTTATTTTACTGTCTAATTTTTGTGATTTTTCTAAAAACTTGTTTTCTTTAATATCGTTTAAAATTTTTACAAAATAAGCACTTTCAATTGAAATGTTAATTGAATATGAAAAGAAGAAACCTAATAAAATAAAGATTAATAAGAAAACTACTACAAAAAAGCATTGATTTTGAATGCAAGTGTTAAAATAGTTAAAATTTGTTAAAGTAATTCCTAAAGAAAAAAATAATGGTATTAACATTAAAATTAGAAATAAAAAGTTAGGAATATGAAAAGGCTTAATTAAATTAGTCTTAAAATATAAGAAAGCTTCACTTAAAGCTTCTGAAATATTTTTATTTTCTTGAAGAATAAGACAAGCGCTCCAAATTTTTACAGGGTAAAGCAAGTTTTTATAATAAGTTCTTTCAAGTTTTTTAAAATCTTTACAAATTAAATCAATAATGGCAAAAACTAAAAAAGCATCTCTTATGGATTTTTTGCTAAATAAAATTATGTTTTTTAAAAAACTTCTTTTCTCATTTCTTATCATAGAGTATTGAGAAACAAAACTAGCTATTTTTACAAAATCCCAACCCATAAAAAGTATAAATGCTAACCAAAAAAAGCTTATTAAAGCTAAAATATTTAAGATTAAAGATTTTAATGAATCAACAACAAAAAGTAAATCTAAAGCTTCTAAAAAAGCAATAAAGACAATTGATAAAGCAATTGAAAAACCACTTAAAAAAATAAAAAAGAAAGTTGGGATTGCAATCTTTTGCTTAACGCCAATATCATTAAGAATTGAATTAAATAAATTGCTACATTTCCCATAAGTAGTTAACAAAAGAAAACATGAAAAAAATGAAAATGCAAAAATTTTTATAAATAATTCAAAAGAAACTAATTTATTTAAGAACTGTTGATAAAAAAGCAATAGAGAAATTATTATAAATAAAAAGTAAATTAAGTATAGTTTCTTTATTAAGTCCATATATATGCTTTAAATTACCATTAATTAATATTAGTGATATGATGTGGTTGAATCCTTTCCAATTTTAGTAATTTTTCTAGTTCTAGGAATATTAATAAAATTAAAAAAAGCTATCTAATAAAGGTGAGCAAATGACTGAAAAAATGGTTGTAACACCCTGGGAAGTTAGGGGTAAGATAGATTATGATAGGTTAATTAAAGAATTTGGCTTAAGCTTAATAGACAAAGGACTATCAAAAAAATTAGAAAAATACCTAAAAGATAATTTTTTCTTAAGAAGAAAAATATTTTTTGTTCATAGAGACTTAGACTTTATTTTAAATGAGTATGAAAGAGGTAATAAATTTTATTTATACAATGGAAGAGGTCCATCTGGCCATACCCATATTGGCCATTTAATACCTTTTATTTTCTCAAAACAGTTACAAGAAGCTTTTAATGTTAAATATTTAATTCAACTAACAGATGATGAAAAATTTTTATTTAAAGAAAATCTTAGCTTAGAAGACGTTGAAAAATTTACATATGAAAATGCTTTAGATATAATAGCATTAGGCTTTAAGCCAGAAAATACAAAAATAATTTCAGACCTAAAATACGCAAAAACAATGTATAAAGAAGCTTTAAAGGTTGCTAAAAAACTAACTTTTTCAACCGTAAAGGCTGTTTTTGGTTTCTCTAATGATTCTAATGTTGGTTCAATATTTTTTACAAGTATGCAAGCTGTTCCAGCTTTTATTGAATCTGTAAAACAAAAAAAGAAAATTCCTTGTTTAATTCCTCATGCTGTTGATCAAGACCCGCACTTTAGAATAGCAAGAGACATCTTGCCAAAGCTTGGTTTTTATAAACCTGCTTCTATTCAATGTAAATTCTTACCTGGCTTGGGGAAAGAAGGAAAAATGTCTGCAAGTGAACCAGATACAGCAATTTTTACAGTTGATACGCCAAAAGATGTAGAAAGAAAAGTTATGAAAGCATTTACTGGCGGTAAAGATACTATAGAAGAGCAAAGGAAGCTTGGAGGAAATCCTGATGTTTGCTCTGTTTATCAATATTTTTATTTTTTATTTGAACCAAACGATGAAAAGCTTAAAGAAAGATACGAAAATTGTAAAAAAGGAAAAATTTTATGTGGCGAATGTAAAAAAGAACTTGCAGAAAGAATTAAAAAGTTTTTAGCTGAACATCAAAAAAATAGAGAAAATGCAAAAAAGATTATAGATAAGTTTATGTTGGAGGATTAAATGTACAAACTAACGGAAGAGGGAAAAGAATATTTAAAAAATGGCTTACCTGAAAAGCAGTTGTTAAAATATTTGGGAAATGAAAAGCCTTTGCAAGATGTTGCTAAATTAACCATAGCAAATATAGCAATTGGTTGGGCTAAGAAAAACAAATGGATTTTAATTGAAAACAATGTTGTTAAAGTAACGGAAGAAGGGAAAAAAGCTTTAAAGGAAAAAACAAGATTAGAAAAAGCATTAGAAGAAATAAATAAAAAAGGTGAAACTGAGGCTGATTTAATAAAAATTTTGTTAAGTAGAAAATTAATTATAGAAACTAAAGAAACTAAACCTTCTTTCTGGCAAAGATTATTAAGCATATTTCATAAGAAAAAAACAGAAGTAAAAGTTGAAAACGAAATAGCACAATTAACTCCTGAAATTATTAAAACAGGTGAATGGAAAATAAGGCCGTTTAAAAAATATGATGTTAATGCTCCCGCTCCAAAAATTTATGCTGGAAAAAAGCAACCTTATGTTCAATTCATAGAAAATATAAGAGAAATATTAATTGGTTTAGGATTTCAAGAAATGAAAGGACCT
>JAWBOD010000028.1:0-5175 GCA_039000735.1 Candidatus Aenigmatarchaeota archaeon
CTTTTGTTTTCAGGATTTATTTCTATTTTTAATTGTTTTTTAACATTAGTTCGTGCATTTAAAAGGTCTTCAACAACTATTGGAAAAATTCCTTTCAAAACACTTGGTTTAACAAATTTTGTTCCATATGGAGAAACTGTATGATCTACATTTTCTCCGTTTATTAAATAAGTTGTGGTGCAAATGTTAAATGTTTTTATTATTGATGGATACATAGAAGTAAAATCAAGTGAAATAACCCACTCGTGAAGACCAACTTCTGGTTCTAAGACAAAAGCGCCTTTTAAGTCATGCTCTTCATTTAAAAATTCACTTGGCTTGCATGGTATTATATAGCCTCTTTTATTGAATTCCTTAAGCAATTTAAATTCATGCCTTTGAGCTTGACCTCCAAAGCAGTCTTGTAAAAGCAAACCACAAACTTTTGCAATTTCAAAAAATTTATCTAACAAACGCTTTTCAATTACCAGCCTTAAAACAAGTTCTGCATCTCTCTTTGCATAATCAATAAACTTTTCTATTTGAGTACCGTTCCACATTTCCCTTACTGTTTTTAAGTAATCTCCGCCTAAATCAATTTTATCCTCACCAAGAAGTTGCTTTGATATTGTTCCTAAATCATATCTTTTAAATTTAACCCAAGGATCTCTTCTAAAAACTTCAAATGTATCAACTATAACTCTTCCACAAACACTTGGCATATAGCTATGTTGTAATTTTCTTGCTAAAGCACTTTTTTCTGATCTTCCAATGTCTTTTGAAATGTTTAATACCTCTAACCTTTTAATTAAAAATGGTAAGTCAAACCCATTTATGTTGTGACCACAAATTATATCTGGATCGTAATCAAATAAAATTTCTTTAAATTTTTCAAGCATTTCTTTTTCATCTTTACATGAAATAACATTATCATTTATTCTTACATTTTTTGCAACTAGAATTAAAGTTTTTTTGCCTTTGTATTCTGGATAAAAAGAAAGACTTATTACAATTATTTTATCTTTTTCTGGTATCGGTATCCTAACTTCTTCTGGTAAGCATTCTATATCTAAAGACATATACCTTAATGGTGCATTTCCTAAAACTTCTATTGGTCTTATAGAATCTGCAGCAAAGGCTTTGCATTTAACGGTATTGGTTTTTGTAAATTTGCCTTCAACATTTATCCAGCCCATTCCCTTTAAATCAAGATCGGCCATAAATCTATATCTAAATAAAATATCTGCCTCGTAAGGTGTTCCAAAGTTTTTAACGAATTCTCTTATTTCAGGTGTTTCTCCTGGATCATTCCCAATTATTTTAATAACTTTTACAGGAGCTTGATAACCAATTGGTAATTTCTTTTCTAAAATTTCAAATTTAAGATTTGGAAACTTGTTTTTTATTTTTTCAATTATTTCTTGATATTTTCCTTCTTCAGAATATAAATAAAAATACGGTAAAAACTTATCATAAAAAACACAAATAGATTCTCCTTGAATATTTTTACAAAATAATCTTATAATTGGCTTGTTGTTAAGCATTATGTAATCGCAATCAAGAATTTGTAATTCCATACTAACTTTATTTAATTAAACATTTAAACATTTTATGGTTTTAGAATTCTTATTTTAAATCATAAACTTCTCTTGTTTTTAGATCAACTACCTTATTAAGAGAAGCAATTGTTATTCCTTTATAATTTAAATTAAGATTTGCATCTGAAAAAACAATGTCTGGAACATTATCAATTATGAAATCTGTGTTTTCTATTTTTAAATACCTTTTTCTTAAAGCCTCCATTGGTTCAACTCCTATTAAAACCAAAATTAAAACTCCTTCTATTTCGACTAAATAAGGATTGCTTACCGAATATCTTTTATTTTTTTCCTTGTCTACTATTGAATTTTTTGTAAAAACATAATTTACATCAAAATTTTCATTATCAGAAAATGCAACTTTTATTGAGCTTTTTGTATAATTTACCGGCCTTATTGGAACGTCTGGAAAAATTAACTTTTCTGCAGTTAAAATTTTATTGCTAATCTTTCCTGATACCGCAACAACATCATCTAAGCTTAATTTTTTTATCAACTCATTTGAAATATTCACTAAAATATCTCCTGTAGGATCTTCTAAAACAATAGAATTTTCATTTTTTTCTTTTACCAAACCTATGATTGTTGCGCTTCCATCGCTTATTTTATTTATTGACACTAAATCCGAAAAATCAACTCTTTTAATTAAAATGTTTTTTAATATCTCATACTTTTCGTTTAAATTTTTAATAAGATCTTGCATTGTAAATTTTTTTATTGATTTAAATTCTTTGATTATGTTAACATCTCTTACAAGTATCTTTTTAATTACTTCATTGTTTATTAAAAAAATATTTTCTTTTTTTAGCCCTTCTATAAGCTTGTAAAAATTATCCTCATCTATATTTTCAATTAAATTTGCTACGCTCTCATCAACTAAATAACCAAGTGCTATTAGGTTTTTTATATGGCTATGATTCATAAGAATATTTCATATAGAAGGTTTTTTAACTTTTTTAAAACGCTCTCAGGTAAATTTATTGATATTACTCTAGTTCTTCCGTATCTTCCTTTAGAAATTATTTTTGTGTTTATTATTCCAAATAAATCAAGTTCTGCAATTAAATCTGAAACACGCCTTTGTGTTAGCGCTTTTAATCCGTACCTTAAACATAGTTCTTGATATCTATCTATAACTTCGCTTGTTTGTATTTCTTTATTGTTTTCAAATAATTGAATTATAGAATATAAAACTAATTGACTTTGCTTTGGTTGAGCTTTAACAATTTCTAAAACCCTATCCATATCTATTTTTTCTTGAGCTGCATCAACATGGCTAATAGTTACCTTTTCTTCACAGTTCCTTTCAGCTATTTCTCCTGCAACTCTAAGCAAATCCAATGCTCTTCTCGCATCACCATGCTCCTGTGCAGCCAGAGCAGCACATTTTTCTATAACCCCTGGTTCTAATGCATCTGGCGCAAATGCTAAGTTTGCTCTGGTCCTTAAAATATCTTGCAATTGTAAAGCATTATAAGGTGGAAAAATAAGTTCTTCTTCACTTAAAGAGCTTTTAACTCTAGGATCTAAGGATTCTATAAAACTTAAATTATTGGTTATGCCTATTATAGAGACTTTTGAATTTTTTAGTTCTTGATTTACCCTTGTTAGGTTATATAGTATTTCATCGCCGTTTTTCTGAACTAAAGCATCTATTTCATCAATAATTATAATTACTGTTTTTTTTGTTTTTTCTATAGTTCCGAAAAAAATATGATAAACTTGATCTGTAGGTAATCCTGTAAATGGTATCTCTTTTCCTAGTTGCTTGGATAATTCAGCCAATAATCTATATTCAGTATCAGCTATTTTTTTCATTTTGCAGTTAACATAAAGAACCTTTACATTGTTACCGTTATTTTCACTTATTTTCTCTAATTCTGAACCAACAAACTTTGAAACAAGAGTTTTTCCAGTTCCTGGCCTACCATATAAAAATATATTGCTTGGTCTGCCTCCTTTTAAAGCCGGAAACAAAATTTTTCCTAAATCATTTATTTGTTTTTCTCTATGTGGTATGTTTTCAGGAGTAAAAGATATAGATAATGCATCTCTATTTACAAAAATTTGTTTTGTTTGTAAGAATTTATTAAAAATATTTTCTTGCATTTTATACCTTTATTTCAAATGAAGATATAAATAATTTTCTTCACGTGAACCCCATGATTTCCTTAGGA
This sequence comes from Candidatus Aenigmatarchaeota archaeon, assembly GCA_039000735.1. Lineage (GTDB taxonomy): Archaea > Aenigmatarchaeota > Aenigmatarchaeia > Aenigmatarchaeales > Aenigmatarchaeaceae > JAWBOD01. The sequence goes on from JAWBOD010000028.1 coordinate 3,755, forward strand.
AAATGTTCATATGAACGTATAACGATGTTATTTTCATGAGAAATAACCACCTTTTTATTTCTAGTGGAACTTAATATAATTCTTTGTATAACACCTCTATTTCTTATAACAATGTTAATTAATAAAAATAATGGAATAAAAATAAATATAAACTTAATTTCGACTAGTAATAAAGGGGTGATTAAAAGTTTTTTAATAATTTTAGAAGTTCGTTCTTATCATTAATTTTTGTTAAACCTATTGGTATATTTTCTAATTCTCCGATCCTTTTTGCTAAATCATCTATTTTTTCTGAACCATGAAGGATAACTAATCCTGGCCTTAAATTTGTAACTTTTAAGGCTACCATAGAGCTTCTACCTCTATGAGCACCTATAAATATTAAAGCCCTTTCATTCGTTAACCCATAAAGTTTTACCATATCAAAAGGAGAAAGATCTATAATTGCTTTTAAACTATCAACTACAGTATAACCATATAAATTTTTATTGCTAAGATCTTCTCTTACAATTAAAGTAGCGTCTATATTCTTACAAAAATCCTTTATAGTTATAGGTTTATCAAATTCACGCATATCTAAAATAGCTTCTGAAAGAACTGTTTTTGTTGGTAATTCAGAAAATTCGTGAATAACTTTACCGCCTAATTTTTCATCTATAGAGATCATCGCTTCAACAATTCTTTTTATTATTTTTATTCCAGGAGATTTTCTTCTTCCATTTTCGTAATCAGAAATTACAGAAGGCATTATCTTCATTTCATCTGCCAATCTTCTTTGTGGAATTTTAAATATGTTTCTCCATTTTTGTATTACCATACCAGCATTATCACTTAGAACAATTTCTCCAGCTATTTTTTTTGCCAAATTTTCTTTTGCTAAGGTTTGCGCATCCATAATCATATAATAACGAATTAAATTTATAAAATTAACGTATAAAAGCTAATTTGCCAGTACATATATTTTTAAATAAATGAGAAATCTAAGAAATAGTATGCCAACAGGAATAAAAGTTAAAGACGCAATGATATCAAGAGTTATAACAGCAAGGCCAAATCAAAATGTTTTTCAAGCATCAAAAATTATGAAAAAAGAAGGCGTAGGGAGCTTAATAATAGTAGAAGGCGATAAGCCAATAGGAATTGTTACAAGAGAGGATATCGTTGATAAAGTTACAGCAAAGAATTTAACTGCTTCAAAAGTTCTTTTAAAAGATATAATGAGTAAAAATCTTGTTACATGCCCACCAGATTGTGATATTTCTGAAGTAGCAAGGTTAATGTCTAAATACAAATATGAAAGAATACCTGTAGTTTCAATGGGAAAACTCGTTGGAATAATTTCCACAAGAGAAATTGCTAAGGTTGCACCTGTAGCTTTAGAAATTGCTACCGAGCATTTAAGAATAGAAGAACCAGAAAAA
>JAWBOD010000003.1:0-14569 GCA_039000735.1 Candidatus Aenigmatarchaeota archaeon
GCAGAGTAAATCTTTCCTGGTTTTAATTTTACTTTTATGCTTTTACCCCTTTCATACTTTGCAATTAACTTAAAATTTGGGGTTTTTCTTGTTTCTATATGTAAAAAGCCTTCTCCTTCTTCCATCTCGTAAATCTCTCCTATTCTTAAATCTACCCCGCATCCCTCAAAGTTTATATTTTCTTCATCTAAACCTTCTATAAGATTTTTGGTTTTTATTAATTCTAATACCTTATCAATTCCTAAAATCATATTTGTTTCTCCTTTCCTTTGGTTGAAACTTTACCTCCTTGCCAAGCTCCCTTATACATCTTTGTTTTACCTCTAACTTCAAAAAATATTAAATGTGCAATTCTTGCACCAAGCTCTAATTTAAAGTTATTTTTACTTAAATTTTTTAAACCAAAAGTTAATTCACCACAATATCCTGGAGATGTTTGGGTTGCAATTAAAAGTACACCACATCTTTGCAAAGTACTTCTAGGAAAAGTTAGCATTACTATATTTTTTGGTATTTTTACCCTTTCAATTGTTTTTATTAAAACATATTCTTCTGGTTTTAAAATGTAATACTTTTCTTTACCAAATTTTGCAATTAATTTTATATCCGATGTTTTTCTTTCTTCTATTCCTAAAAAGGTATCGTTTTTTATACTGTACACTTCTCCAACCCTTATGTCAAAACCAGCGCCTTCTGGTTCTCCACCATTTTCTATAAATTTTTTAGCATCATTAATGCCTAAAATCATTTTTTCACTTTCTTTACCCATTTAATTTTAGAAGGTTCTCTTTTTAACTTAAGCATATTTTTTTCACATTTTGAACTACAAAAAAATTCTACCTTTCCACTTGTAAAAACAAACATTTTACCAGTTCCTTTTTCTATTTCATTTCCACAAAATGAGCACTTCATTTATCTCACTTCTAAAGTTCCAGCAGTTTCCATTTCAGTTTCTCTAAGCATTAAAATGTCTCCAATTCTTACTGGACCCATAACATTTCTTATCAAAACCTTTCCTTTGTCTTTACCTTCTATAATCTTACATCTAACTTGAGTTATTCCCTTAATCCCCGTTCTTCCAAGTAATTGAACAACTTCTGCTGGTGTTGCATCCTGAACCATTTCATCACTTCTTAATTAGTTCTTCTATATCTTTTTTTGCATCGCCTTCTTGAATTATAGCTACGGCTGCAGCTGCAACGTCTATGCCGGCTGCTCTTCCCAATTCTTGCTTACTTTTAACAGTCACGTATGGTATTTTCTTTTCATTACATAAAGGAGGCAAATGCATTGTAATTTCTTTGGGGTTAACATCTTCTGCAGAAATTACAAGTTTCGCTATTCCTCTTTCAATTGCCTTAGTTGTTTCATTTGTTCCTATTTTAATTTTTCCTGTATTTCTTGCAATTTCAACTATGTGTAGAATTTTATCATCATCCATTTCATCACCTCATTTCATTAGCTCTTTTTCTTAATTTAACTGTAAGATATTTAAAACTATTCTTTTTCTAGCAATTCTTTTTTTATCTCTACATTTATCCATTTCCATTTTTTAATCTCATCCGAAATTTTTTCCATAAATATAATTATTAATAAGAATTTAAGTTTATTCTAAAGTTGTATTGTAAATTTGAGACAAATCATAATAGTTTATTAAAAAGAACATTAAAAATGTTTCTAATAAAAATAAAGCTATTAAGGCTAATATTACAATTTTATCAATTTTTGTTGGATTTTCTTTTTTGTATAAAAACTTATATGCATAATATAGGAAGCATAAAACTAAAAACATTCTTAGATTTGTAAAAATTAAAATAATTAATGCAAGAGCCAAGCATAAAATACCTAATTTACTTACCATTTAAATCATTTATGAGCAAAATAAAATAAATCTTTTTTATCACACCTTGCAAATCCTATTCTTTCAAATTGAACAATTTCCCCAGGTTTAACTTTCTTAACTTCTGGTTCTGCAAAACCCTTTACTTCAGTCCCATCAGGCATAATAACTTTTATTTTAATATTTTTATTGCTTACCCAATGAATTTTTGGAATATCCTTTACCTCTTTGCTCGTTACTTTTGATTTTTTATCTAATATAATATTGCAAAAATGCATTAATCTAATTTCCTTTCCCCTATATTGTGTAAAATCTATTTTCTCAACAAAAATTTTCTTTGTGACTGGAATTTTTCTATATTTTCTTTTTCCAGGAAATAAAGGTGCCTTAACTGTTTTTGTAATAACTTTGTCTAATGTAATATCAATTGGATCAGAAACAAAAAAGTATCTGTTTGATATTGGATCAATTATCTTTCTATTTTCTGTATAAAGCTTTTCCCATTCAAAATGAACTGTTTGCGGATTTACGCCCATTTCTATTATCATGTTTTTTATTGCTTCTGGTTTAATTCCTCTTCTAAGCAAAGCTCTTATTAGGCCATATTGTCCAAGCCTAGGATCATCCCACCCATCAAATTTTCCTTGTTTTATTGCATCCCTTATAAATCTCTTATGTATTTTTTCTCCTGGTAGGTGTAAGAAACCGAAGTTTATGGTTGTTGGGAAATTTTCCCATCCCATTGCTTCGTATATTTTCTTTTGGATTTCAGTGTTAGTTGCGTGTTCTGTTCCCCTTAAAATATGAGTTACTCCGCTATCATGATCTTCAACTGCGCAGTTAAAATTGTAAGTTGGATAAACTTTATGTCTTTTTCCTGTTGTTGGGTTTACCCCATCTCTTATTCTAAACAAGACAGGATCTCTTAAAGCGGGGTTGGGATCGTTTATATCTGTCTTGAGTCTTAAAACAGCTTCTCCTTCTTTAAATTCTTTAAACATTTTTTTCCAAAGCTTAAGATTTTCTTCAATGCTATTTTCTCTATGCTTACATGCTTCCTTTGCAGCAGCTAGTTTGTCTTTAGTTCCTGTAACTGCTTTGCAAGTACAAACATAAGCTTTACCTTCTTTTATAAGCTTTTCTGCATATTTATATTGTTTAGGAAATTGTGAAGAACAAAAATAAAATTTATCAGGCTTTATTCCCATAGCCTTCAAGTCTTTTTTAATTAAATCAACATTTTCTTTTCTTACTTTTTCAGGGTCAGGATCTGTATCTTCTATTCTAACAATAAATTTTCCCTTATACATTTTAGCATATTCATAAGAAATTATGACAGCCTTCATATTTCCTAAGTGAAGTGCACCTGAAGGGAATGGTGGAAACCTTGTAACAACTTTACCAACTTCAGCATTAGGTAAAGGTGGCAGTCCTTTCCTTTCTTCTTTTTTTGGTTTTTCTATTTTTCCAAATTTTTCTAATTCTTTTTTTTGTTTTTCTAATGGCCAAGAATTAATTTCCTTAACTATTAAGGCAACTTCCTTTCCTAATTTAGCAATTTCACTTTTTAGTTCAGGCCTTTCTGCTAAAACCTTTCCCATTACAGCTTGAACATTAGCTTTACCATTATATTCTACAGCATTTAATAATGTATGCTTTTTAATTATATCTTGCATAGTTATAATTAGAATACATTTTTATTAAATTTTACCACTTAAGTGGTTAAGAATCTTAATTTACTAATATTTTTATTTTAAGCTTATGCAAAGGTTTATATCTAGAGATCCGTTTGAAAGCGATAAAAGAGTAGAAATTAATTGGTGGGAAAGGGAAGAAGAAACTTGCGAATATTGCATATACAAAAATTCTAAGACTTGTGATTATTGCGTTTATAATAAAAAAAGAAGGTTTTTGTATTTTATTTAAAATATAATTATACCAGCATAACCAACTACTGCACTAATATCTTTAGAAACATCAAAACTTGTTGAATAGTCTAACAACTCACTTTGTTTTGCTCCAAGTTCTTTAACAGCAAAAAGCATAGCAGCTATTCCACCGTAACCACAAATAGTTAAATTTTTTTCATTACAAACCTTTATAACTTCAGCTGGTTTTAAACTTTTTATTAAATTAATAACTTCCATATCAGTTTCTTTTAATTTCTTTAAAATTTCATTAACAGAACCCTTAAATGGCTCGTAACCATAAATAGAGCCGTAATGTGTAAAGTCACTGCTAGCAATTATTAAAACCTTTCTTCTTAATGCTTTAGCAGTTTCAGCAATTTTTTCACCAACTTCTTTACAAGTTTTAACATCATAATAAATTGGATTAATAGCTATTGGAACTATTTTAAAATCTTTAAAACGGAATTGAAGCCAAGGCAATTGAACTTCAATTGAATGTTCATATAAGTGTGAGTTTTCATCTTCTGATATTACAGAATCTTTTATCAGTTCATTTACAAAATCTTTATCTGTTTCTATGGTTCCTAATGGTGTTTTCCAATTTTCTAAAGACGTGGCAACCCCTATTCCCATACCACTATGATTTGGTCCTAAAATAATTGCCGTTTCAAACCCGGTTGAAATGTTACAATAAACATAAGCAGCAGTTTTGCCACAATAAACATAACCAGCATGAGGAACAACAGCCCCAAAGCATTTTTTTCTTTTTGGTTCTACTTTATCAATAAAATTTTTTATCATTTTTTTAAGCTCTTCTGAATCTCCAGGATAAAAACTTCCGCTTACAGCTGGATATCTTGTCATAAAAAAATTAAGAATTTAGAAGTATAAAATGCTATTTTTTCTCTGTTTCCTCAGCTTCAAAATCTTCAGGCTTAAGCTTAAAATCTTCATCTTGCTTTATAATACCTTTATTTTTTAAAATCTCTCTTGCCAAAAGCCAATAAATTGTTGCTAAAGATTTTCTCCCCTTATTGTTTACAGGTATTATTAAATCTATACAGCTTGTTTCATTTGATGTATCGCATAAAGCAACAATTGGTATTCTCATTTTAACTGCTTCTTCAATTGCTTGAGTATCTATTAAAGGATCTGTTATTAAAACAACTTCAGGTTCATAATATCCTGGGAAATGAGGATTGGTTATTGTTCCTGGTAAAAATCTTCCAGTAACGGCCTTTCCGTTAACAGCTTCTGCAAATTTTGTTATTGGTTTCCATGCTACAGCCTTTCTAGAAACAACCATTATTTTATTAAATCTTGCTAAAAATTTTCCAGCTATTTTTACTCTGTTTTCAATTGTTTGTAAGTCTAAAATGGCTAGTCCATCTTCTCTTATTTTGTAAACAAATTTTTTCATTTGCTTTGTTTGTTGTTTCATTCCAATGTGCATACCAGCTGATAAAAATTGTTCGTAACTCATAGCAATCATTTTACATATAGATATTTAAATCTTTTTACAATTTAGACATTAATAATTAATTTTAAATAATATAACACTGTTATATTATTTATGAGAGTTTATTTAGACTATGCTGCTACTACACCACTAGATCCAAGAGTTTTAAATGCAATGAAGCCCTACTTTTCTAAAAAATTTGGAAACTCTATGTCTTTGCATAGCTTTGGTTTAGAAGCAAAAGAAGCTTTAGAAAATTCTAGAGAAACTGTAGCAAAGTTTATGAACGCGGAACCAGAAGAAATAATATTTACAGGAAGTGCAACTGAATCAATAAATTTTGTTTTAAAGGGAATTGCTTTTGCTAACAAAGATAAAGGCAAGCACATAATTACTTCTAGTATCGAGCATCATGCAGTTTTAGAGGCTTGTAGATGGTTGGAAAAGCAAGGTTTTAATGTAACATATTTGCCAGTAGATAAATATGGTTTTGTTGATTTAGAAAAATTAGAAAGTTCAATAAGGAATGATACTTTATTAGTTTCTATTATGCACGCAAACAACGAAATTGGAACAATAGAGCCAATAGAAGAAATAGGAAAAATTTGTAAAGAAAAAGGTGTTTTATTTCATACAGATGCTGTTCAAAGTTTTGGAAAAATTCCAATAGACGTTAATAAAATGAATATTGATTTACTTTCATTATCAGCTCATAAATTTTATGGCCCCAAAGGAGTTGGTGCAACTTTTATAAGAAAGGGAACAAAGATAGAACCATTATTGCATGGTGGAGGGCATGAATTTGGCCTAAGATCTTCTACCGAAAATGTGGCTGGTATAGTTGGTTTAGCTGAAGCAGTTAGATTAAGAAAAAAGGAAATGAAATCTGAAGCAAAAAAATTAACAAAGTTAAGAGATTATTTAATAAAAAATGTTTTAAAAATTGAAAATTCACATTTAAATGGCCATCCTACTAAAAGGCTACCAAACAATGCAAATTTTTGGTTTGCTTTTATTGAGGGTGAAGCTTTAATTGCTCATTTAGATTCTTATGGTATAGCTGCTTCCACAGGTTCTGCTTGTTCGTCATCGTCCTTAGAACCTTCTCATGTTTTAACTGCAATTGGCTTAAAGCATGAGGAGGCTCACGGTTCTTTAAGACTTTCTTTAGGTAAGTATACAACAAAAACTGAAATAAACTATACAATAAAAATTTTACCTAAAGTTATTGAAAAATTAAGAGAAATTTCACCCTTTAAAGGAAAGTGGGAATAATGAAGTATTCACTTTATTCTAAAGAAATTATGAAACATTTTAAGAATCCAAAGAATGTAGGAAAAATAAAAAATCCTTCTGGAAAGGGAAGAGTAGGAAATTTGGCATGCGGGGACATTATGGAATTTTACATTAAAGTTAAAAAAGATAAAAACGGAAAAGAAAGAATTTCTGATATAAAATTTCAAACTTTTGGTTGCATAGTAGCATTGGCTGTTAGCAGTATATTAACTACTATGGTTAAGGGTAAAACTTTACAACAAGCTATAAAAATAAATAACAATGATATTCTCAAGAAATCAGGTCCAGTACCGCCTATAAAAATTCATTGTTCAATATTAGCTGCTGATGCTTTACATGAAGCAATTTATGATTATTTAACAAAAAACAAAAGAATTATACCTGAAAGTTTACAAAAAGAGCATGAAAGAATAAAAAATACGTTAGAGCAGGTTGAAAGAACGCATAAAGAATTTACACAATTTGAAGAAAAAATTCTTAATAAATGATTTAACTTACTTTTACTGTTACAACTTTTTTTTCACTTTTTTCAGGGGTTAAAGTAACTTTGTTAGATCTTTTTGTTATTAAACCTTTACCATTACTTGTCTTAGCCAAAGCTGGAGGTAAGCTAACTTTTTTAGAAATTTCTACAGCAGGCCTTATAGTATAATGTAAAACTCTTTCTTCATTAGGCTTTAGATTTCCTAATTTCCATATTAACTCTATTCCGTTAGCAACCTTTCTTATTAATGGCTTAACAGTTTCAAATTTACTTACAATTGAAAAGTGTGGTGGAACAATATCCCTTACAGCAACCTTATCTAAACCTCTTCTTTTACTTTTTAAATGAAGAGAAATTGAAATGTCTTTACCAAGTTTAAAGGTTGGTTTACCTATTACATTTTTACTAAAAGAAAAAGCAGTTGATTGCCAATAAATAAAAGCTATTGCTAAAACAACAGCTATTATTAAAACATAAGTTGGCCAATAAATTTCAGAATAGCTTATGCTTTTACTTTCTCCTGGCCTTAAAGAAGTTTTCCAAACATAATATCCGGTCATCATACCTGTTGGCGTTGGTGCTGAAATAATAGAATACCAATTTTGTGGTGAAATTGATTTTAAATCTGCTTCAGAAACAACATTTCCCTTATTAGTAGCTGTTAATGTTATTAAACTTCCAAAAGGAGTTGAAGAAACTTTTTTATCATAAATGACATTTTCTATAACAGGTATTTTAAAGCTTGCGGATTCTGTGTAAAGTAAATTACCATTAATGTCTATAAGATTTATTTCAATAAAATATTTATCAGGTTCTAAATCCTTTAAATCTAAACTTGTTTTAAAATCCATTTTCTCATTAACGTCTAATTTTCCCAAATTTATTGTTTTTTGTTGATTTGCGTATTTTAAAACTAAGGATAAATCCAATGGTCTAGAGCCAACATTTATAACTTTTCCAGAAATCTCTACAGTATCTAAGCAAGTCTCACAACTTAATGAAATATCTTTTAAAATAGCAGAAGTTACTTGAACAATGTTAAGAAGTAAAGTCTTTTCTACTTCGTCCCGGGAGCTAACTCTTGTAACTTTAAGAAAGTATTGATATATGTTTGGTATAGCATCTCTACTTGGTTTAACTATTAAGTTTGTTGTGCTGCTTCCTGTAGGGACTCTTAAAATAGAAGTTTCTGCTGTTACCCATTCGGTAGGAACTCCTATAACTGATATGGTAAACCAATCTTCTGGCAACGGGTTGTTTATTTTTAATTTTATAAAATCAGTTTTTGATGCGTAAAACGGATAGTCTGGACCTTTATCAATCTCAATTGAAAAATCTGCTGCAAATGCTATCTGTATTAAAATTAACATTGATAAGAGAATTGAAAACAATAATTTTTTCATAAAAATCATTTGTATTTTAAGCTTAAATAATTTATTCTATTAAACCTGAACCAACAAGTTTCCATTTTTCATTAACTCTTCTTGCTAATACAACTCTTTCTCCCTTTTCAGCGCAAACAGGCATTTTTAGTTCTATTTCACAAAAATCTTTTTTTACATTTTTTATAATGCCTAAAGTTCTTGCTGAACCAACGCTAACCATAACATTTTCTTCAAGCTTTAATGGCTCTATTTTTTCTTCAAATTTAAAAACGCTAAACCTTAAATTTATTTTATTTAAAGTTGGTGGCAAATCTCTACCTGCAACAGAACCTGTTAAAGAATCTGCTTTTGTTAAAAAATTATCTAGTTCAGTCATAACTCCAAGTAAACCACCTGCACCAGCTACTTCTAAGTTTTTGCCAGCTTTTTGTAATCCAATTACCTTTGTTTTTAAAGGAACCCAATTTTCCTTAATTTTTATTCCAGGTCTTATTTCAATTTCTTCCCCTATCCTTAATTCACCTTGAACAAGAGAGCCACCCAAAACTCCGCCCTTTAAATCTTCTATTTCTGTTCCAGGCTTATTGATATCAAATGATCTTACAACAAGCATTTTTGGTGGTTTAGTTAAATCTCTTTTAGGCGTTGGGATGTAAGTTTGTATTGCTTCTAATAGGCTATCAATATTAATTTTCTTTTCAGAAGAAACAGGTATTATTGGAGCATTTTCAGCAATTGTTCCTTTAACAAAATCTTTTATTTGCTTATAATTTTCTAAAGCTTTTTCCTTTGTAACTAAATCAATTTTATTTTGAACAATTACTATATTTTTTATTCCAGCAATTTCTAAAACAATTAAATGCTCTTTAGTTTGTGGTTGAGGGCATTTTTCATTTGCAGCAATAACAAATAAAATACCGTCCATTAAGCTTGCGCCAGATAAAACAGTAGCCATTAATGTTTCATGACCAGGAGCGTCTAAAAAAGATAAAGTTCTTATTGGCTCGCATTTTTCAAAGCATTTTGGACAACTTTCTGTTGTGCAGAATGTATTACATTTATTACATTTATATACAGTAGCATCAGCATAGCCAAGCTTTATTGTTATCCCTCTTTTTAGTTCTTCAGAATGAGTTGCTGGCCATTTTCCTGTTAATGCCTGAACAAGGGTACTTTTGCCATGATCAACATGACCAAGTGTTCCTATGTTAATTTCAGGTATTAATCTTGGATCTGTTTCGAATTTGCTCACCTACCTTTTTGATCTTTTACAGGTTCTTCTTTTTTCTCTTTTGGTTGTATACCTAAAATCATTGGAATATCACCTTCACCTTCTACAACCTTGCAATTTATTTGAACTATATCAGTTGATATTGTGTTTCCCCTAACGTATTTTCTTTTTCTCATTCCCTTAACTTTAATTTTCTTTTTCTTTACTTTTTTGGTTCCCCTAAAGCCAATACCTTTTGAAAGCAATGCTTTTTTTCTTGCACTTCCGGGTAAGTCTGGTCTCATAGGAAAACCATCTTTATCGCTCCCTCCTGTTATTTGTAAAGTAAAACCAGATAAGCCAATTAAAGAACCATCAAACTTGTCTCCAATTTTCATCCCAATTAAAGAAGGTACATCCTTTTCTATTTGCCAAGCTTTTCTGCTTTTTGGTTCAGATATAACAATTTTAAATGCCATTTTATCACCCAGCTTTTGCTGCTAAAACAGCACATACCCGAGTTGTTTAATTAATTATAAGAAAAGTATATAAATATATGGTTAAAAGATTTTGGGAAATAGATTTTTTACGTGGAGCTGCAATAATTTTAATGATAATTTTTAACTGGTCATTTGCCTTAAGATATTTAAACATTTATACTATTAATGAAAGTTTATTTTATTGGTATTTTTTCCCTAGATTTATTGGTTCTATGTTTATTTCTATAGCCGGATTATCTTTAACTTTGTCTTACAACCAGAAAAAATCAAAAATAGCTTTAATTTTAAGGGGTTTAAAAATATTTAGCCTTGGTATTTTAATAACAATTGCTACGTTTTTAACTTTTCCAGAAGCTACTATAATTTTTGGTATACTTCACTTAATAGGAACTTCAATAATTCTTGGTTCTTTTTTCTTAAAATATAAAAAATTAAACTTCTTATTAGGTTTACTAATAATTCTTTTAGGTATTTTTTTACAAAACTTTAATTTTGATTTTCCTTGGCTTTTGTGGCTTGGTTTTATTCCAAAAAATTTTTACACCTTTGATTACTTTCCAATTTTTCCTTGGTTTGGTATTTTTTTAATTGGAATATCTTTAGGAAATACTTTTTATAAAAACGGAAAAAGAAGCTTTAAGATAAAAGATTTTTCAAACTTTTTTATTGTTAAATTTTTAACGTTCTTAGGCCAAAGATCTTTATTTATTTATTTAATTCATCAACCATTGTTAATCTTAATTTTACTAATTTTAGGTTTCAAAGTTTTTTAATTAATTTAAATATTTAGTTGTTAGATAGTTAAATCTTTAAAATTTTCTTGGCTATTTCTATTTCTTCTTTCATATTTAATTCTTCTAAAACTTTCAAATCATTTTCATTTACGATTGTTTCTAATTCATCTCCCTCTTTAATGTGTCTTCCAACAACAGGGCCATCAATTGAAATAGCAACCTTTTCACCTTTAATTGCCTTTGGTAAAGAAACGTTTTCAGATTGTATAGCTTTTATTTCGCCAATTTCTTTTTCACCTTTCTTTAGCTTGTAGCCAGGTTTAATTGTTCCTTCCAAAACTTCTATTCCAACTATTGCTGGATTTGAAATTCTAAAAATATGGCCAGGAAGAATCTTTATAATTGCTGGCAAAGTTATTTCTTCAAGCTTTTGCATTTTAATTTTTTCTTGTTGTTGCTTTACAAAGATATCGTAATCTTCTATTAATCTGTAAATAATGTTATTTTTTAAAATTGTTATGTTTTTATCTTTAGCTTCCCTTTCAGCTATTTCATCAATGCTAACATTAAAGGCAATTATAATTTTCTTTAAGGGGTCTTTAACAGCTTCTAATTCAATTACATCTTTCCTCATAACTTTTCCAATTTCAGCTTTTTTAATTGTTGTCTTATCCTTAAAAACTCCTATTAAAGCTTCTAAGCTACCTAAGGTATCTGCTTTAAGAATAATACCTTCTCCAGCTTTTTCAAATTCTATTTCTTCTAAGCTTGTTTGCAATTCTTTTTTTACTTCTTCTATTTTACCACCTTCATGAACAGTAACAATAGGACTACCAGCTACTGCTTTATCTAAATCAGGGGCAGCAATTTTTATTCCTGCAGCAGCAAAAACATAATCTACGCTTTCAAATTGCTTTTCTAATCTTAATTCTCTAAGAGGTGGAGGTTTAAGCAAAGCTTTTATTTTAGTAACAATTGGTTTTTTACCACCAATTATTAGCCAGTCTCCTTTTTTAACTTCACCATCATAAAGAATAACATCAATTGTTGTTCCTAAGCCTCTTATTTCTTTTACTTCTAATATAGAGCCTCTACCCATACCGCTTGTAACTTTTAATTGTTCTTTAAGAAAGCTTTGAGCCAAACCAGCTAGTACTGTTAATAATTCTGAAATACCCTCTCCAGTAATTCCAGAGCAAGGAACTATTGCAACTGTTTTTTTAAAATCACTTATCCTATCGAATCTTTCAGATTCGAAGCCAAGCTCCGATAGCCTACCAATGATTTTATAAATTTTTTCATCTAATTTTTGCCTTACCCATTCAGGCTGCTTTGTTAAGCTTGTTAAAAAGCAAGATGTTTTTTGAGGATTCCAACCTTCTATTTTATCTATTTTTGTTGCAGCAACAACAAAAGGTGTTTTAAAATGTTTTAAAATATTTATTGATTCTTCTGTTTGTTCTTGGATACCTTCAATTACATCAATAACAAGTATTGCTAAATCTGCTATAGAAGACCCTCTTTTTCTTATTGAAATAAAAGCAGCATGGCCTGGTGTATCTATAAATAAAAGTCCAGGAACTTCAATTTTAATATTAAATTTTTCAAGCAATTCTCCACAAGTTTTTTTTATTGTATCAAGAGGAATATAACTAGCTCCAACATGCTGTGTTAACAAACCAGGTTCTTTTGTTGTTACAGCAGTGCCTCTAATTTTGTCAAGTAATGTAGTTTTTCCATGGTCACTATGACCAACTGTAACAACTATAGGTTGTCTTATCATAATTATCAAGAATAGTTTAGCTTAGAAATATAAAAGATTAATTATCTCCTAAAATTTTTAATTAAAAAAGGTCCGTTTGGTAAGTATCTGTATTTGTATCTTTTGAACTTACATTTATTTGTTCTTATAGTTTCTACTTGCCTTTCTATTTCTCCAAAATCGGCCATTGAATTTAAAGAATAATATTTAATGCTTTTTCCAATAACTTTTTCTATTTCTTCTTTTGTAAAGCTCTTATTAGGGTCTTTAAAATATTCTTTTTCTAAAAATTCAATAATTTCTTTTTGCCCCATTATTTATCATTTTTATAATTTTTCCATCTCTTATCAGTTATATCAGCTAATTCAATAGAAATATTAACTATAGGATATCTCTTCATAAGATTTTCTTTTATTAGCTCTAATTCTTTAATTAATGCTGGATCGTAATTTAAGCAACCAGAGATTCCATTATTTACTTTTGGCTCTTTCATTAAGCAAAAAATATTTTAAGTTAAATATAAAATTAACCACGACAATTTTAGAAAAATTAGCAATTAACGAAAAGTATTGCAATTAACGTTTACAACCATAATTTTCTGGTGTTGTATTTTTACAAAAAGAAAACCTATAAGGATAAATCATACAAGCTTTGTTTTCATTAAAAAAATTTTCAGAGTTTGCTAAAAACACGCAAGGGTAATAAGGAACCATACAACTGTCAAATCCAGTTTTGGTTGTATCACATTTTAAATATTTTGTATCAAACTTTTCAACTATAAAACCTTCCTTAACTATTTTTTTAACTATTTCTCTATATTCTGGAAGAAAGGCTTCTAAATTATTTTTAACAGCATTTATAACTTTATTTATTTGTTTTTCCTCAATTTTTGAAAACGGTTCTCCAGGTCTTGGAAAATAGCAACATTCACTATTGCATTTAATGGAACAGCTTCTTTCACCATAAAATGGCATGCATAAATTTAAAGAAAAAACTTTAAATTAATTTTCTTTGTTCAACCCAATCCTTAACCTTTCCAGTTAAAACATATTTTGCATTTTTTAACTTTTCTATGTTTTCGCAACCACTAAGAAACATAGCAGTTTTTAATTCGTATTGTAATTTATCAATAAATTCTTCTAAGCCTTTTTTACCTTTTTTATTTAAAATTTTTAAAAAAGGAAGTGCCATACCGCAAATGTCTGCTCCTAAGGCCAAACACTTAGCAATATCCAAACCACTTCTTATACCACCAGATGCAATTATTGGTAAACCGACCTTTGATTCTAAAATTGAAATAGGAGTTGGTATTCCCCAATTCTTAAAAGCTTCAAAATCCTTTCCAGATCTTAAGCCCTCAATAACAATCCAGTTTGTCCCACCATATCCAGCAACATTAATGGCCTTAACTCCAACTTCCTTAAGTAAAATTGCTACTTCTCTGCAAATTCCTGTCCCAACTTCCTTTCCAATAACAGGGTAATTTAATTCATTGCAAAGCCTATTTAATTCTGCACCAGCATTTTTAAAATCTAAATCGCCTTCTCTTTGAAATATTTCTTGAGCAGGATTTAGATGAACAGCTAAGGCGTCTGCTTTTATTGCTTTTAAAGCATTTTCAATTTTTTCTGTTTTAAATTTTTTTAATTGAGAAATTCCAATGTTACCTATAACCAAAGTTTTGGGTGCAACGTCCCTAACAAAATAGGTTTCCTTTAATTTTGGATTTTCTAGCATTGCTCTTTGAGAGCCTAGCGCAAAAGCAATTTTCTTTTTCTCAGCAATTTCTGCTAAATCTTTGTTAATCTTTTTTGCTTCACTTATTCCGCCAGTAATTGCATCTATTAATAAAGGCATTGATAGCTCTTTACCAAAAAATGTTGTAGATGTGTCAATTTCATTAAAATCTAAATCAGGTAATGGGTTGTGAATTAGGTTAACATCATTAACGCTAGAATCAAATGTTTCAACGTTTTCTTCTAAACATAT
>JAWBOD010000004.1:0-14541 GCA_039000735.1 Candidatus Aenigmatarchaeota archaeon
AAGGAAAAAGGGACAAAAAAGTATTATGCTCATTAAACTTCACTAAAATAGTTACAATTAACAAAGGAATTTACGAAACAATAGAAAATTTAGAAGAAAAAGAAGTGCTAATATTAACAGATTTTGATTCAGAAGGAAAGAAAATTGCAAAAAAGCTTAACGTAATTCTTCAACATCTTGGTTACAAAGTAGATAAAGAAACGAGAAGAAAAATAGGGTTAATGTTTTCAAAATTAAAGATTAAAAAAATTGAAGAATTAAGAGGTGTTTTATATGGGGAAACTTGCTCAAGCAACATCAAAATATACAATTTATGCTAAATTTGAGGCTGATGGAACTGTTGAAAAGCCTGATGTTATAGGTGCTGTTTTTGGGCAAACAGAAGGATTATTAGGCCCAGACATGGAATTAAGAGAATTACAAAAAACAGGAAGAATAGGAAGAATTGATGTTGAGATGAAAAATGTAAACGGCAAAACATCAGGTATTATAATAATACCTTCTTCCTTAGATAGTTCAGAAACGGCCTTAATTGCAGCTTGCATAGAAACAATAGAAAGAGTAGGGCCATGTAACGCAAAGATAACAGTAGAAAAAATTGAGGATATAAGGACAACTAAAAGAAAATATGTGATTGATAGGGCTAAAGAACTTTTAGGAAAAATATTTGAAGAAAGTGTTGCAGACTCGCAACAAATAGCAGAGCAAATTAAAGAGGCAGTAAGAGTAGCAGAAATTTCAGAATACAAAGGGTTGCCGGCAGGGCCAAATTTAGAGTCTTACGATTCTATTATAGTTGTAGAAGGTAGAGCTGATGTTTTAAATCTTTTAAAAAACGGAATAAAAAATGTTATAGCAATTGAAGGCACATCAATACCTAAGCAAATCATAGACCTTTCAAAACAAAAAATAGTTACAGCTTTTTTAGATGGTGATAGAGGCGGTGATTTAATTTTAAAAGAGCTTATGGCAGTTGCTTCAGTAGACTTTATAGCAAGAGCTCCAAGAGGAAAGGAGGTAGAGGAATTAACAAAAAAAGAAATATTTCAATGCTTAAGGGCTAAAGAGCCAACAGAACAAGTAAAACCAGAAATTGTAAGAGAAGAACACAAGATAACACCAACTTATCAAACTAACATAGAATATGATAAACTTGAAAGATTTAAAGAAATTCTAGACGATCTAATAGGCACAAGGGCAGCTTGTTTCTTGGACGAAAATTTAGAAATTTTAGGTAGAGTACCAACAAAAGAAATGTTTTCAGCTATGAGAGAGCTTGATGCAGAGGCTTTAATAATAGATGGGGATATAGATCAAAAACTTGTTAACCAATGTGCAAACAACGGAATAAAATATATTGTTGGAATGAAAGTTGGAAGAATAAGAACACCAGAAGGTATATTTGTTTTAACCATTCAAGATTTAGAATAAAATTTAATAAATTATTAAAATAATTTATTTAAAATGCTTGATTTAGTTGAAAAAGTTTTAAATTATATAGAAAAATTAACGAGCTATTCTGAAGTTAGATATGAGAATGTAAAGAGTAACAGGTTTACAATAAAAAATGGTGTTTTAGAGGCAACAGAAATTAACAAATCATTTGGCCTTTCTATAAGGTTTCTAAAAAATGGATTTTTAGGCGCGGTTTATTCAAATGATCTTAGATTTTCTAAAATAAGA
The DNA here is from genome assembly GCA_039000735.1 of Candidatus Aenigmatarchaeota archaeon. Lineage (GTDB taxonomy): Archaea > Aenigmatarchaeota > Aenigmatarchaeia > Aenigmatarchaeales > Aenigmatarchaeaceae > JAWBOD01. The sequence continues at coordinate 1,684 of JAWBOD010000004.1, forward strand.
GAATTAATTAATAAAAATTTAAGAAAGGTAAGAAAAGAGCAAATAGGACTTTCAAAAGAAAATGTTTATCAAGATGAATATGAAGTTAAGCAAAAAATTAATTTAGAAGATGTTAGTCAAGAAGAAAAAATAAAGGCTGTTATTGAAATAGAAAATGCCTTAAAAAACATTTTACAGTTAAGATACTTTGAGCTTTACGATGAGATTAAAGAAAAGATTTATGTTAATTCTGAAGGTTCTAAAATAATAGCAAAAATACCAAGAATTTCGTTTGAATATATTTTAACATTTTTAAAAAATGGAAAAAGCGAGCAAAGGTCTTTTCAATTTGGTGGCTCTGGAGGCTGGGAAACATTTCAAGGTTGGAATTTAATTGAAAATCTTACAAACGAGGCTAACGTTCTTAAAAAAATTTCAGTTGCAAAAAAGCTTAAACCAGGATTATACGATGTTATACTTTCACCAGAAATAACTGGAATTGCTTCTCATGAAAGCTGCGGCCATCCTTACGAGGCAGACAGAATTTTAGGAAGAGAAGCTGCACAAGCAGGTAAATCATTTGTAACTAAAGAAATGCTTGGTGAAAGAATTGGAAGCAAAGTTGTTAGCGTGGCAGACGATCCTACAATAAAAAATAGCTATGGTTTTTATCTTTATGATGATGAAGGAATAAAAGCTGAAAAAAGAATTTTAATTAAAAACGGTATAATAAATTCTTTTTTGCAAAACAGAGAAACTGCTTTTGAATTTAAAACAAAAAGTAATGCTGCTGCAAGAGCAAATGCTTGGCATTCAGAACCAATAGTAAGAATGGCAAATACCTTTATTGTTCCAGGAAATTATAAATTTGAAGAACTTTTGGAATCAATTAAAAACGGGGTTTACATAAAAAGTTATATGGAATGGAATATAGACGATAAAAGATTTAATCAAAAATATACAGGTTTAGAATCTTACTTAATTAAAAACGGAGAAATAAAAAAATTAGTTAAAAGGCCTATTTTAGAAATAACCACACCAAAGTTTTGGAGCTCAATTGATGCAGTTGGAAACGATTTAGATTTTGTTGCTGGCAATTGTGGTAAAAGTGATCCGATGCAAGGAGTACCTGTTTGGTTTGGAGGGCCTCATATTCGTTTAAGAAAAATTATCCTAAGATAACCATGACCTTAATAAAGTTTGCTTTAAAAGAAGGTGCAGATGATGTTGTTATTGAAAAAAATTTAATAGAAACAAAGCAATTAAGATTTGCTAACAATAAAATAACAATTTTAAACAATTGGAATACGGAATTATATAAAATTTTTATTTCTGTTAAAAAGAAAATCATAACTACATTAACCTTTGAAATTTCTGAAGAAAGTATTAAAGAAATTATAAAAGACTTAATAAAAAGAGCAAAATTGCTTCAACAAAATAAAGAATATTTTGGAATAGCAAGCGGCCCATTTAAATATAAGCCAATAAAAAACAACTTTGATAAAAAATTAATTAATGCAGATATTGTAGATCTTGCAAACAAAATGATAAGCTCTGCCTTAGAAAACAGTAAGTACACTGCGGGCGTTGTTTATATAAATTATTTAGAAAGAGAACTAGAAACATCTGGAAATGTTTCTGCGTTTGAAAAATCAACATCAATACAAGCTTCTATAAGAGCATTCAATAAAGATGATGAGTCAGGGCATTCTGCTTCATGTTCAAAAACTTTAAATAAAATAAATCTAGAAGAAATTGGAAAAAAAGCAGGAGAAATTTCTAAATTAGCTAAAAATCCTGAAAAAATTAAAGAAGCTAAATACAATGTAATATTTGATCCTCTAGCAATAGCAAATCTTTTAAATCTGGTAAGTAGATCGGCATCAGCATTTTTTATTGATTCTGGTTTTTCATTCTTAAAAAATAAATTAAACAAAAAAGTTGCAAGTAGTATTGTTAATTTAATAGACAGTGGTAGAATAGAAAATGGCTTTGCTTCAACTGCCTTTGATGATGAAGGTGTTCCTACAAAAGAAACAAGCATAATCAAGAATGGTATATTAAAAAATTATTTGCATAATACCTCTACTGCTAAAAAATATAAAACAAAAACAACTGCAAACGCCGGCCTAATAGCTCCCATTCCAACAAATACAATTTTAAAAGAAGGAAAAAATAAAAAAGAAGATCTGTTTAAAGATTTTAACGGATTGTATATTACAAATGTTTGGTATACAAGATTTCAAAATTATTTAACAGGAGACTTTTCAACAATTCCTAGAGACGGTATATTTTTAGTAAAAAACGGTGAGATTATAAAATCAGTAAAAGAAATAAGAATAACAGATAATTTACAAAGAATTTTAGAAAACATTTCTAGTATATCTAATAAGCCAGAATGGGTAATATGGTGGGGCTTAGAAACACAAATACCAGTGCTAACGCCTTATGTTTTAGTAAGAGAAGTTAATATTACTAAATCAACTATGTAATTAGCGCCACATCAAATTCTTAACATATTTACCTGCAACTTCAACAAGCTTTTTCATTTCATCATCGTTTTGTGTTTTTAATTTTCTAAGATTCTCATCCAATGCATTTTCAGGTAAAAACTTTTGTAAAACAAATAGCTTAGCGTTTTTAATGTATTTTGCAATTTCTTCTATATCTCTTTCGCTATGTATTGTTGGAATAACCGTTGTCCTAAATTCGTAATCTATATCAGAATTCATTATTAATGAAATGCTTTTTTTAACGTTTTCTAAAACATTTTTCGTATTTGTTATTTTTTCATATTTCTCTTCATCTAAAGGAGCTTTAATATCCATAGCAATAGAATCAATTAATTTTTCTTTAATTAATTTTTCAAGCATTTCATAATTAGAACCATTAGTGTAAATCCTTACTAAAAAACCCATTTCTTTTATTTTCTTTAAAAAGTCTGGCAAATCTTTATGAATGGTTGGCTCACCACCAGAAATTACAACGCCATCAATCCATTTTTTATTTTTAATTAAATAATCAAAAACTTCTTTTTCATCTATATCTTTTATTTTTTCGCTATTAAAAATAAGATCAGGATTAAAGCAAAAACAACATCTAAAATTACAATTAGGCAAAAATATCATTGATGCAACTTTTCCAGGATATTCTATAAAAGTATTTTTAATAAAGCCTTTTATTTTCATAGAAATTCTTTTATTTCATTAATTTCTGGTACATCTCCATACCAAGCAGCTTTCTTTTCACCGTTTTCTAAAATAATAATAGATGGTGTTGATAAGACATCGTAAAATAAAGATTCTGCTAAACCATCTACTTCCTTTATATTAAAAAATTCAACTTTATGGCCTTCTTTCATAAGGGCTTCTCCTATCTCTTTTGCTTTAGGACATTTAGGACATTCTGGTTGCCAAAATATTTTTACTATCATTTAAAACACCGTAATCTCCTTTTTGTCTGTCTCTAAATTCAGCTTGCTTACTTTTTATCCATCCTTCAAACTCTTTTCCTTTAACTTTCCCACCTATTATTGAATAATATCCAACAACCCTACTAATTCCATAAATGTTTTCACTGCCACAAAACTTACATTTATTTTCTTTATCCCTTCTAAAGCCCATGTAAACTCTTTTACAATCATCACAAACAGTAAATTCTGGAGAGAATACTATTTGAGCAGACTGTGTATTTTCCCAAGTTTTTCTTACTAAGTTTGCTATACTTTCTGCGTCAGGCAAATGCTCACCAACAAACAAATGAGTTATAGATCCAGATTCTATTATAGAATTAAATCTACCTTGCTTTTCTATTCTTTCAATTATTGATATAGGCGCATCTGGTGCAAAATGAACACTATTTGTGTAATATATTTCACCTGTTTCTTGATTACCTCTTACATAATTTTTAGCTTCAGGAAACCTTTCTAAGTCAATTTTTGCTAATCTTAATGAAGTACTTTCAGCAGGAGTTTCTTCTAAGCTAAACTTCATTCCTAACTTTTTTTCAAGTTCTTTACATTTAAAATACATAGCAGATACTATTTTTAACCCAATCTTGTACGCTTCGTCGCTTTCATGTAATTCCATACCCGTAATTCTTTTAACGCATTCGTTAAGACCAATCAAACCAATTATATGGGTTACATTGTCTAAATCAACATATGGCCTTCCATCAAAAGCAGGCATTCCAATTTGCCATAAAGGCATTCCTGGTTGGCTAGAAATTTTTTTAATAAAGTTCTTTTTCTGTATATGTGCTTTTGCTGCTATGTCCATAGTTTTTTTAATCTCTTCTATAGTTTTTTCTAAATCACCGCCAGCCCTGTAAGCAGCTTGAGGTAAATTTATTGTTACATTTAAGAAACCACAAAATCTCATTGATTCTGGGTGTTGAATCATATAATTATCAGTTATTTTTGTTTTAAGCCTACAGCATTGACTTAAAGTAGCATCTTCTCTATCAAAAACAAAGTAAGTAGCTCCGTTTTTAGCAGCAACTTTGCATGCAAACTTAAACAATTCATATTGTTTAGGATCATTAAAAACATCATCATTAATATGCAAATTAAACTTTGGAAATGGAAATGGTTTCCCGTCATAATCTCCAGCCATCCAAACTTCCATTAAAGCTTTTGCAAATTCTTGAGCTTCTTTTTCAAAATCGCTATAAGTTAAAATCCTACCCTCTTCTGGCTGTTTTAAATTACCATTTTCATCTCTGGGTACTTCATCTAAATATTTTATAGAGCCATCTGGCATTTTGTGCATATATTTTCCACCAGGACCAATTGCAGGTACATTTTTAAGATAAGAAGGAACGCCTAAATGAATATTAAAATCTATAAATAAAGTTTGGCCACCTCTTGAAAATGCACTTTGAGAACAAGAGAATATCAAATACTGTGCTTCTTGTTTAATTCTTTTGTAATCATATCCAACAAGCAAAGGAGCATAAAATATATTAACATAAGCAAGACCTAGGGCTCCAGCATAATAGGCTTGCATAGAAGCTAAAAAGGTATTTATATGACCAGTTAATGTGCCTGCATGTTTTGCTGGTGATGATGCAGTTGATAAATTTAACAAACGCAATCCGTATTTTTTAAGATATTCGGGCGAATGAGCAGAACAATAAACTCTAATAGGCATTCCTAAATTATGAATATGAATAGCTCCTGTTAAGTGAGCATCGGCTACATCCTTTGAAAATATTTCCTTTAATGCATATTGCTTAAGAATAATTTCTGCTACTTCAAAATTAACTGCTTCAGGATTGTTTGTAGTAATATTACTATTTTCATTGCTTTTTGTATATATTATTTGGTTTAAATTAAACTTTGGTATTCCAATACTTTGTTGTTTTTCTAATTTTTTATCTAACCCTCTTTCAAAAAGTTCGTTGTCAACTAATTCCCTTATTAAATTTACAGTAACAGTTTTAATTCCAGAAGCTAAAACCTTTTTTTCAACAGCAGTAGCTATTTCTTCAGCATATTCTTTAGATAGGCCCGCTTCATTTATTAAAGCATCTACTATTTTTTGTTTGTTCCATTTGGTAGTTACACCTTGGGAAATTGCAGAAACAAACAAATGAATATCAGTTGAATCTTTTACTTCTTTTTCTTCTATAACATTTAAGCTTTCTAAAGATTTTTGAAAAGATGCTATATCAGTAAAAGATTTATAATAAGATGCAAACCTTACATAAGCAACCTCATTAATTTTCTTAAGCTTTTCCATTACCAAATCTCCGATTACGGTTGTGGGTACTTCTTCTTGCCCAAGTTCTCTTACTTTCTTTTCTACTTCGTCCACCAAGCTTTCTATTGTTCTATAAGAAACAGGTAACTTTTCACAAGCCTTTATTATACCTCTTTTAATTTTTTCCCTGCTAAACGGTTCCCTTCTTCCATCCTTTTTGATAACTACTATATCTTCTATTTCCACTTTCTCAAAAGTCGTAAATCTTCTTCCACATTTAAGACATTCCCTTCTTCTTTTGTTAACACCTAAATTTTCATCCTTTCTTTTGTCCACTACCCTAGTATTACTAGAAGAGCAAAATGGACATTTCAAGCTAATCAACCCTTAAAACTACAAGATATTGTGGTTTTTCAACTTCTTAAACACAACTTTTAGTTTGTTATTTAAATTGTTTTCTATATTTTACTATATATTTTAGAAGCTTTATTAATGAAAGCTCATAAATATAAATATGCGTGCTTTTATAGGCATAAGCATTCCTGAAGAATTAAAGCCCAAAATAAAAGAAATACAAAATAAATTTTCAAAATTTGACATTAAGTTTGTTGAACCAGAAAACCTACATTTTAACTTAAAATTTTTTAAAGATTTAAGGAATACAGAAAAAGTAAAAGGCAAGTTAAAGGATATTTCTTCTCATTTTAAGCCATTTGAAATAAAAATAGCTGGTATTGGGGCTTTTCCTAGCAAAAATTATATAAGAGTAATATGGTTAGGAGTAAAGGAAGGTTATCAACAATTAGTTTCTTTAGCCAAATTTATACAAAGTTCTTTAGAAGAATTAGGTTATACAGAAGAAGAATTTGTACCGCATTTAACTTTAGGTAGAGTAAGAACAGGAAAAAATAAAAATGAAATTATAATGTTATTGAATGAATTAGAAAATGTAGAAATAGGTAACATGGAAGTCAAAGAAATAAAGCTTTTTCAATCAAAGCTAACTCCTACAGGGCCTATATACAACGAGGTTTTTAGAATAATTTTATAGTTTAATTACTATTTTTTAATTACAGAGCCTTTACTTATCATATTAATAGACTCTTGTAACATTTTTATATCAGCATTAAGTAAACATTTCTCAATAGCTATATCATTTCTTAAATTTTCCATTGTGGTGTATATTTCATTAGCGCTAACAAACCCTGAGGGTAAGTCAAATCCTATTTGACCATTTCTACAAGCCAAATATCTAGGAAGATCTGAAGCAGGTATTCCTTTAAATTTTTCTACCATTGAGGTATATTCGCTCATATATATTAATTACTAATAAGTAGTATATAAAGCTTACTCCAAAAGTGGTAAGTAAAACATTATTTTTATAGGCTAAAAATAGTTTTATGAACATAGTAAAAATATCAATAGCAGTTGCAATACTTGGAATAATTGCACTATTATTTCTAGTAAAATATAATGAACAAAATATTACTAAAATTTCAGATTTAAAAATGGGTCAAATAGAAAGAATTACAGGAATGGTTAATTCAATTTACATTAGCAAAGACGGCCACGCATTTTTAAAGGTAGCAGATACAACAGGAGAGATATCTGTAGTTGCTTTTAAAAGTTCGAATATTGACGAGGTTTTTGAAATAGAAGTAGGTGACAAAATTTCTGTTTTAGGCAGGGTAGAAGAATATAAAGGTAAATTAGAAATAATAGCAAAGGAGATAAAAAGAATTTAAATTTTTATTTTTTATCTTTTATTATGGAAGGGCCTATAGACTGTAAAGAAACAATAGAAAAAATAAATGGGTTTTTATCATACTTAGAGTCCATAGGAGAGGTAACAAATGAAGATGGAGCTCCAATAGATCATACAAATTGGAACCGTAAAATAGTAATAACTCCTTATGAATCTATGAATAAAGAAGAAATAAAAGAAATTATAAGAACAGGAATGAGAATTTATAACATTAAATCTTTAAAATGGAAGGTTTTATGAACTCTTTTTTATACTTTTCTTTAATTCTAAATACTTTTCAATGTCTTTAATAGTTATATCTTTATTTTTTAAACTTACTATTTTAGCTGTAAAACCAGGCACAACTTCTCTTTTCTCTGTATTAAAAAAATAATCTAATCTATTAATAAGAGTAGATACCGTTATTGGGTGAATTCCTGTTATTTTTGCAATGCCTCTTATATGCATTTGCCCATAATTTTTTAAAACTTCTATTATTTTAATTAAATTTATCTTTGTTCTTTGTTGCAAATGCAACACCTGTATATATTTACTGTTTAAAGATATTTAAACTTAATTTTTTGTAAAAAAATATATTATTTGACGAATAAAACAATGTTATATTTCGTTTTATGTCGATAAATATGTTCACGAAGATGTTCACGAAATGTTCATATTTTCATTTTTAACGTTCACACTTTTCTCACACATTTATATAACATATATTACGAACTTCACGTAATTTTAATTTTTAATCATAACAAATTCTAATCTTCACGTGAACTTCACACGTGAAGATGTGAACTTCACGTGAACATAATATGAAGTTCACGAAATCTTCACGTGAATATTCTCACAAAATGAATTAAGAATTAAAAATTGTTTAACCTTCACGTGAAGTTCATATATATTTCACAATTTTCTCACGAAATCTTCACAAAATATTCACATGTGAACTTCACGTTCACGTGAACATAGTAAAGTTTAAATATTTACTTCACGTGAATATTAAATGAAGATTATGGCCGATATTTCAAAATGGGGATGGAGAGAAAATCCATTTATTCTTAAAATAGATCCTAAACTTTTTGTAGGTTATGAAGAGCAAGTTAAGGCAGCTTTAAAACATATTGAAAATAAACATAAAATAGCTTTGATTTCTGGAAAGACAGGTTCGGGTAAAACTACATTTCTTAAATGGCTAGAAAAGAATTATGATACCTCAAAATTATATGTAAGTAAGCCACCAGAAAAGCCTGAAGACTTTGTTAATATTTTTACAGAAATTTTTGGCTTAAATTTTTGGGAAAGACTTTTAAGAAAAAAGCCAAATTTATATAATTTACCAAACTATATTAATAAAAAATTAAAAGGAAATCACCTAGTTTTTTTAGTTGACGAAGCACACGAGACTAATAAGCAAGTACTTGAATGGCTCAGAGTTTTAACCGATCAAATAGAAAATATAAGCTTAATTGTAGCTGGAATGCCTATTTTAGAGCAAAAAATAAAGTCTGAATTAGAAACTTTAGATCAAAGAATTACTACAAGAATATCTTTAACATCATTAAATAGAATAGAAATGAAGCAATTGATACAAAAAAGAATAGAAAGTGTAGGAGGTAGAGGTACAGAGCCGTTTACAGATGCAGCTTTAGAAAAAATTTATGAAAGAACAGGCGGATTTCCAAGAGAAGTTTTAAAACTTTGCGATAGGTTAGTTAATACTGCTTTAGAGAAAGGTTTAGATGTAATAGACGCTAAAGACATAGAAGAGCATAGAGAAATTGAACTGCCAAAAGTGAGAGTTGAAGAGCCTGTAGTTAGTTTTATGCCAAAACCACCTACTGAAGAGCAATTCAAAAACTTACCTTATAAACAAAAAAGAATTCTTGAAGTTTTATCCAAAAAAGATTGGTTAACACCAACGTCAATAGTCGAAGAATTGGATGTTAAAAATTATAAAAGTAAAGGTCATGCTATAAGATCAATTAATAATATCTTAAAGAGACTTATGTTAGAAGGTTATGTTCAAAGAGAAGCTAGAGGAAAGGCCTTTATGTATGCTTTAACGCCTAAGGTAAAAACAATGTTTGTTCAATCATGATTTTTGTTTTTATAAAGACTTCTAAGAATACCTAAATCGCAAGCAAGTTTAAATGGGTTATATTCGTGAATAATGGATGCAACATATCTAAATGGCTTCTTTAAAGACTCATATCCGTCTTTATTAAATATTACATAATTATCATTTACTTCAACTTCATCTGCAGTTAAACCTAATTGCATTATTTTATTCTCTTTTTCATGTATCATGATAAATATTAAGGAGCAAAACTATTTAAATATTACTACTTATTGGGAGTTAAAATCGATATCTTTAAATACTACTTCAGTATAATTACTATATGGTGGTAATAAATGAAGCCTCTTAGAAAGTTAGATCCTATAGATAGAATGGTTTTTGAAGATCAAAGAGCTTTGGCCATAAAAAGAGTTAATATGCAAAAAGCAGGCGTAGAATTAGTTGAACCTACAGTTTATTTACAAGATTTATTTAATGAGTATAAAACACAATAATTTTTTTCTTTTTTATTTTAATTTTAACTAAATAATTTTATGAAAAAAGCTTTAATTTTAATAATAGGGCTTCCTGGTTCAGGTAAAACCTTTGCGGCTTCTGTTATTAAAAAACATTTTAAAGCTAAGGTTTTTGAAACCGGTGATGTTATTAGAGAAGAAATAAAAAGAAGAAAATTACCTTATACTCCTGAAAATGATAGAAAAATGAGACTTTGGTTTCATTCTGGTAGAGAGCATTTAATTGTTGAAAGACTTTGGAAGAAAGTTAAAAATTGTAAAGGTATAACTGTTATAGTTGGTTTAAGATCTCCAAAAGAATTAGCAATGCTAAAAAAATTGTATAAAGGTAAAATATTCATTATAAAAATAATATCTTCATTTAAAGTAAGAGCACAAAGAGAAATAAAAAGAGGCAGATTCGGTAAGCAAGAATCAATAAAATATTTAAAAGAAAGAGATAAATCAGAACTAAGTGAATTAGTTGGCTTAAGACAGTTATTGAAAAAGGCAGACTACACTATAGATAATTCAAAATTATCAAAAAAACAAATGGAAAAAAAGGTTGTAAGTTTAATAAAAGAATTACTTAAATGGTAAATACTTTAAGCTCATTATAGGCTTTATATTTTCATTTATACTGTATAAAATTTTTCCTTCCGAATCTGTTTTTTTAATAAAACCTATTAAGCTTAAATATTCTAATTCTTTTTCTTCTAAATCTCGAATTCTATTTAATAGTTCGCTTTTTTCTAATTCGCTTTCTTCTAAAATATTTAATACTTTACATGTTTTGGTAAAAAATTCTATTGTTTCAAGCATAAAATGTTTAGTATAAATAAATTTAAATACGTAAATCTAAAATTGTATAGTAAGGTGATAGCGATGGATAAAGTAAGAGCTAAAGATTTGGTTGGTAAAGTTATAGTTTCTGAAGATACGGGAAGAAAGTTTGGAGTTGTTGGTGATGTTAATTTTATAACAGAATCAGGAGAATTAATGAATATTGTTGTTGCCGAACCAACAAAACAAGCTTTAGAATTAAAACTTGCAGAAGATGAAAAAGGAAGGTTGCTAATACCATTTTCTGCTGTAAAGTCTGTTGGTGACTTTATAATAATTGCAGAAAAAGATATTGTTTAAGATATAAATGGAATCAAAAATAGTTGAGCCAATAACTTTAAATTATGAAGAGCTTATAAGAAGATATAGAGGTTCTAATGAAGCATATTGTTATAAAGTTAGTAGAGTCTTAGATCAAGTTTTTAGCTTTCCATGCTATAAGAATGAGGATAATAAACTTTCTAGTGGATGTCATGTTAAATCTGTAATTAAGACAGAAAAACCAATAAGAATTGAAATAGACGATTTTGTATTAAGTAAAGATTGTATAGAAAGTCTTGTTAAAGATAACTGGATTTACTTAGGTAATAAAAATAATTTTTTAAAATTTGAGAAAAAAGAAGTAAAGCTTGATATGGATGAATGGTGCTTTTTAAATTGCAAACATAATATAAGGGCATCTTTTTTATCAGATTGGCAACTTAAAAAATACGAGATACTTAGAGAAAATATTGTAAATGATGTAAAAGCTTTTATTAAAGAAGATGAGAATTTTTATGAACAAATTTTGTTACAAAAATCAAGCTTTCCAAAATTAGCAGTTGCTATAGAACTTGCTAAAAAAATTTAATTATTTTTCTTCCGGATCTCTAATTCCTTCAGGAGTTATTCTAAAAACAGTTTCACCTTCAGCTAAATTTGGAGAATCAACAACTCTTGCAATTCTTGTATCAGCTTTTGATTTTCTTAAATACAATCTATGTGTACTAAAATGCCCTAGTACATGGCCACCAATTGGAGCTGTTGGATCGCCAAATAAAATATCTGGTCTTGCCATTACTTGATTTGTTATATAAACTGCAATATTATAAACATCAGCTAGGCGTTGCAAAGTGTGAAGATGCCTGTTTAATCTTTGCTGCCTGGTTGCTAATTCACCTCTACCAAGAAAGTCTGCTCTAAAGTTTGATGTTACAGAGTCTACTATCAATAACTTAACATTTTTTTCTTTTATCAGTTCACCAGCCTTTTCAGCTAAAAGCATCTGATGATCTGAATTATAACATCTAGCAACAAAAATATTCTCAAGAACTTTTTTAGGATTTAAACCTATTGCTTCTGCCATTTGTTTTATTCTTTCAGGTCTAAATGTTGCTTCAGCATCTAAGTAAATGCAACTTCCGTTTAGTCCGCCTTTTTCAATTGGTAATTGAACATTAACTGCAAGTTGAAAACCTAATTGTGTTTTTCCAGAGCCAAATGCACCATGCATTTCAGTAACAGCTTGAGTTTCTATACCACCGCCAAGTAAATTATCAAGATTTTTGCTACTAGTTGTTATTTTTTTAATTTGCTCTCTTCTTTCTAAAACATCAACTGCTTTTTCAAATCCTATATTTAAAGCTTCTCTAGCAGCAGAAATAATTTTAGATGCAGTTACTTCACCAATTTCAGCAGCAGTAGACAATTCTAAAGGCGAAGCAGCAGCTATGGCCATTAAATCAATATAACCAGCTTCTTTTAATTTTTCAGCAATTCTTTCTCCAACTCCTGGCAAATCAGCAATATCTTCAATTTTTTTATTCATAAATCCACCTTTGTTGTTAAACTACTTATAATTTTATTAGCCTCTTCTACAGCATCTACATCCTTTACACTATTAACTACAAATTCAAGTCTATTAAACATTTTATTCCTTCTAACCTTCCCAACCATTATAAATTCTTTTCCTAAAACATTTATATTTTCAAAAAAATCATCCATCTCTAAAGCTTCTTTTATATCCATTCC
>JAWBOD010000005.1:0-12789 GCA_039000735.1 Candidatus Aenigmatarchaeota archaeon
ATTACGTCAATATATCAAATCCTGTGGGTATTGGAGGCACGAGCGATTTCACAGTAAGTGTGCTTAAAGGAATTAGAAAATACGATAAAAATTGTTAAAGATGATTTAGCTGCAATTTTCATAGAACCTATACAAGGAGAGGGCGGATATATTGTACCACCAGAAGAATTTATAAAAGGTGTAAGAAGGCTATGCGATATTTATGAAGTTTTGTTATGCGTTGATGAAATTCAAACTGGTTGTTATAGAACTGGAAAATTCTTAGCAATAGAGAATTTTGGAATTAAACCTGATATAGTTTCATTAAGTAAGGCCATAGGTGGAGAATTGCCAATGGGTGTTACTGTTTCAAGTAAGGAAATAATGGATTGGGTTCCTGGAAGTCATGCAAATACTATGGGTGGAAATCTTTTATCTTGTGCAGCTGGCTTAGCTAGTTTAAATTACATGCGAAAGAAAAAGCTTGGAGAAAATGCAAAAAAAATTGGCAATTATATGTTAAAAAGGCTTGAAGAAATGAAAGAAAAATATGAAATTATAGGTGATGTGAGAGGTAAAGGCTTAATGATTGGTGTTGAGCTTGTTAAGGATAGGAGAACAAAAGAATTTGCAAGAGAAGAAAGACATAAAATATTATTAAATGCCTTGAGAAAGGGATTGATACTTTTACCTGCTGGTACAAGTGTAATAAGATTTTGCCCACCATTAACAATAACAAAAAAAGAAGCTGAAAAAGGCTTAGACATATTTGAAGAATCATTAAAGATTAAGTAGCTTTTTAAATTCTAAAGCATTTGAATAACACCAAGCATTATTAAACATAACGTAAATTTCTTTTACATTTAAGCTTTTAATCTTTTCTTTTAATTCTTCTAATTCTTTTTTAGAAAAATTATAATGATACATGCTTAGCAAGCCAAATCCATGAAGCCTAAAATAAGCTATTTTTTCCTTTCCAAAATACAATGGTTCATTTCTAAATGGATCAACACAATTTATTAGATTGAATTTTTTACAAACTTCTTTTATTAAATTTGGTTCATCCCACCATTTTCCTCTTGGTTCCCAAGTTATTGTAATTTTTTCTCTTTTTATTTGATTAAAAAAGCTTTTCATTTTTTCAATATTTTCTTCACTAGGCTTCCAAGAGTTAGGACTTTGTAAAAGTAAAATTTTTGCATTTAAAGCTTTACATATTTCTTTCATTTGATTAAATGCCCAAACTGATCTTCCAGAAAATTTATCGATATGAGTAATTATATTGCTAGCCTTAACAGTAAATATAAAATTTTTATTAATTTCATTAGCTTCTTTTCTCCATTTTTCTGAAGTAGAAATCTTAGGTATTTTATAAAAACTAGAATTTATCTCTACAGAATCAAAAAGCTTTACATATGCTTGTAAAACAGATCCAAAGCTATTTTTCCAATTTTCTCCAAAAAATTCTGATGGTCGCATATAAGAATAGCCACAACAACCAATGTGAATCATAATAACTAATTATCATAAAATAAATTTAAGTTTCAACTTTTTGATATTCTGGCCTAATAACTTGTACACTTAATGAAGCAGTACTTTTTTTATTTAATATGCTTCTATTTCTATTTTTAACGTCTCTTAAAGTTCTCAAGTATTCTAAAGTTTTTCCTTCAACAAAAGAATACTCTCTTCTATATTTTCCATTTTCTGCTTTAATTTCTCTTGAAGTTAAAACACCCTTTTTCTCCAAATTCCATAATTGGGGATAAATTTCTGATGCGCTAAACAAAATACCAAAATCTTTTTTAATTTTTTTAATAAGTTCATAACCGTGAATACTTTTATTTTCTAAAATGTATCTAAGAATAATTTCATCTAAATTTTCTTTAACATCTCTTCTATTTATTTCTTTTAACATTTCTACTTTAGATTGATACATCATTTTACCACTTATAAATAATTAAATAGAAAAACTTTAAAAAGCTTTACAAAAGGGAAAAAATTAATAGTAAAAGAATATGCTCATATCAGATGCTATATTGTCTTGAGTATCTGATAAAAATGTAGGGTCTTCAGCTGAAATTGCATCTAATTGCTCTTCATTTAATGTTATTAATTGATCATCTAAAATAGAAATTTCATCTTTTGTTATCTCTGTTGTTACCGGTGCTTGAGCTGAGATTTGTGTGCATGCTGCTATTAAAACTATTGGAATCAGTAATAAAAGTAAATATTTTATCATTGAAATCACCTTGGATAAACAAATGTTACAAAAGTATAGTCAATACCTTTAAAGTTTAACGTCCCTGCCCAAACTCTTGGTTCGTTTGCAATCTCTTGGCTTGCCCTTGTTTTCTTTGTAATATCAATATAACCAACCTTATTTGCATTATTTTCGCATTCTTCCATAGTTATGTTTTGATTTTTACAATCTTCCCAATTTGGTATTTCCCTAATGTCTGCTGTTGCATGTGTATCAGAAACTGTAATGTTTGTTAAAAGATAATTTGTTCCCTCGATTCTTATTCTACCTTTTCTTACTGTTATACCTTCATTTAATCTTTCTCTTATCCTTTCTCTTATGATGCCCCAGTCTGTTATATTTTCTGAATTTGCTTGTTGAATTATGTTTCTTATCTCGTTTCTAGAAAGGGTTTTAACATTAGTTATGTGCCATTTTGCTATTATGTAAGTGTCTGCTGTGTATCCTATACCATAGCCATGAATAACTGGGCTTAAATAATTTTTAAGCATTGCTTTAAATGCGTCTTTGTTAGATTGATTTATTCTTGGTAATGCAAAAACTGTAGTTGAGATTAAGATTGATGCTATTATTGTAAATAAAATTGTTTTATTCAAGTTATCACCTCTATTATTTTAGTGTTTTAAATCTTTTTTAATCTTTCTTTCAATATAAACTAGTTCGTGGGTAATTCCTCTAACAGGATAAACAGCAAAGGCCTTTAAAAAAACATCCTTTACTGGTAAATCATACTTAGCCCTTACTTCTTTTATTTTTGGTAATCCATAAGCTGTTACTATACCTCTTAATAAAAATGAAATTAAAAATAAAACTTGTAAATTATTTAACCAAAGAAAATTAGAAATATTTTGAGATAAAATACCACCTACTAATGGCCCTAAAAACAATGAAAAGCCAACCATCATTTTATAATTTGCAATGTACAAAGGTCTTTCTTCTGGTGGGGTAACGTCTAACAAATAATTAAAAGATGTTAAGTCAAACCCGCTCCATGTAATTCCTGCAAATATGCTAATTAAAATTAGTTGATAAGGGCTTGTAATAAAAAGCCAGAAAAATGGATAAAATACTATAAGAATGTTACATAAAGCCATAATATTTCTATCTCCAAACTTATCAGAAAGTTTTCCCCAATACCTTTGCATAAAAATTCTTACTATTATTTCAGTTGCAACCACTATAGCATACCATTCGTAGTTAATTTTCATTATACTTAGCATATAAACAGTAAAAAATGGAGACGCTAAATTTACTGCAAAATTTAATAAGGACATATGAATTGTAAATGGACGAAAGTTAGTATATTTTTTCAATCTTTTAAGAAAATCTAAAACATTTAATTTTTTTCTTTCTTTTTTATAATTAATTTCAGGTATCTTAGTTAAATAAAAATAAGATGTTAAACCAAAAACAAAAGCAAGAAAGAAAATTATTGAAAACCCAAATAAGTTTTTTGATAAACCAAGTATCCAACCAGCAATTAAAGTTGTGAAAAAACTAAAAAGACTTTGAATCATGCTTCTTTTTCCGAAAAAACTTCCTCTAATTTTTTCAGGAACTAAATCTCCTATCCAAGAAGACCATGCAGTATTAACAAAACTTAAAAGAATTTGAGAAATAATTAAAAGAACCATAAATAACCATAGGCCCTCTTTAAAAAAGAAAATTGGTATTAGAAAAATTAAAAACCAAATAAATCTTTGAATTAAACCTAATCTTAATACTATATGTTTTTTTCTTCTTTTTTCTATATACTTTCCAGCAAACGGTTGGGTTAATGTAATAAAAAGATTTGGAACTGAATTAAGAATTCCAATTTCAGTATTGTTTGCACCTAAGGCTAAAGCAAATGGAGTTGAATAAGTACTTGTTATACCTTCCATGGCTGCAAAAGCAGCACCATCTTTTACAGAATTCTTTAAAGCTTTATTTAATTTTTTATTTTTTAAATTCATAAAAATTATTAGATTTTATTTATTAAAAACAAAACTCGTATTTTAAATTGTAACTATTAAAAATTTCAATTATTTTTTGTTTTAAATTTTCATAATAATCGTTTTTTGTAAATAAAACTTGTTCCCACTTTTTACTTAATTCTGGGAAATTCTTTTCTAAAAAATTTTTAATTTTTTTCCAATGTTCTGGGCATTTTATATTTAATTTATCAACATAAATTTTATCAGGTTTAATTAAAGCAAATCTGTTTATTGTTTTTTCAAGATTAATATCGCTTATAAAAGGCAAGAGCGGTCCAAAAAATATGTAAGTTTTTATTCCTGAAATCTTAAGATAGTTTAATGCTTCTAATCTTCTTTGAGGCATAGAAGAGTTTGGTTCAAAGATCTTAGATAAATTTTCGTCTAAAGTTGTAATTGTCATTCCAA
This sequence comes from Candidatus Aenigmatarchaeota archaeon, assembly GCA_039000735.1. Classification (GTDB taxonomy): domain Archaea; phylum Aenigmatarchaeota; class Aenigmatarchaeia; order Aenigmatarchaeales; family Aenigmatarchaeaceae; genus JAWBOD01. The sequence continues at coordinate 4,627 of JAWBOD010000005.1, forward strand.
CTTCACAATTCATTTTTTTAAATAAGTCTAAATCTCTCACAACCAAAGCAGATTTGGTTAATATAGAAATAAAAAAGTTTTTGTTTTTAATTTTTTCTAACAAATTTCTTGTAATTTTATATTTTTCTTCTAAAGGTTGATAAGGATCGGTAACGCTACTTATTAAAATACTTCCTGGATTTCTTTTTTTAACTTCCTTTTCAATAACTTCAGGTGCATTAATTTTTACATCAACAAATTCTCCCCATTTTCTATTTTCCTTTAAAATGTAAGGTGCATAGCAATAAACACAATTATGAGCACACCCTCTATAAGGATTAATTGAATAGTCGCTATCGTAAAGCTTTGATTTGCTTAAAACTGATTTACACAAAATTTCTTTTACTTTCATTTTTTCACTTTAAAGAATTCTGTTATTTTTCTTTGTTGTAATGTATCTTTTAAAATAGCACTACAACTTATCCACTTACTTATAGAAATATCTAATTTTTTAGATATGTAATTTAAAGCTTCATTTAAACTATTAAATTTCAATGGCTTATTTTTTAAAGCGTTTCTAACAGCTTCTCTTACGTTCCAAACGCCAACAGGCATAATATAACCAGGATGTGCTTCCCTTAAAACTACAACACCGGCCTGTCTTTTTTCTTTATTTAAAAGTTCATTTACCGCAAGCCTACTTGCAAAGTAACAGCCACCAATACTTGGGTAATCTTTTCTTCCATCAAAAAATTCATAATCAGAAAAAATTTCAATTTTTTTCCCGGGGTTCCACAAAGTATTTGGATACCAAGCCTCTATTAACTCAAAACACCACTCTCTTGGTAGCATAAGAACAATCCACCTGTTATCTAATTGTGTATGCTCATAAACTTGAAACTCGTTTATTAATGGATAATTTTTGGTGTTTTCTATTAAACTTTTTGAAATAGTGCTATCAACAGCAGTTATAGACCATCTGGTTGGAACAAATTTTCTATTTTTTTCTAAACCAAAAGCACCTACAGAAAAAGCTTTTTGAATCTTAGAAATCAATACACCGCTTTTATATAAGTTTAAAATTGCATCTTTAGCTTTTAAATCAGTATCATAATAAGCTTTTTCAATTTTTTTATTAATTTTATAATTTCCTATATCAAGTTTTAGCAATTGTGCAGATGGGCCAAAGGGTTGAACCTCATCATTTAAAATGATTTTTCCTATAGGCTTTGTTTTAAACTCTACTTCCGCATCAGGTGAATTTTCAGCTAATGCAATTTCTATTGTTTTTTCAACAATTTTTCCATTAAAGTTTTTTATATGAGTTAAGTATTTTCCTCTTACCAACTGAAATCTAAAATTAACAATTTCATCAATAGACATATTAGACCAAAGCTCAGGTGTATCCATTATACTTGTATCTCCATGTTTTGGAGGAAGCATAGGCCCTACAAAAACTTTTGGATAGTTAAAAGAACCAATAAAAACACTAGGTGGTGAAGAACCGTCCAAAAAAGTAGAATTTAATAAAGGTTTAACTTTAGATTGAGCATAAAATTTAACTAATAGAGGACACCTTTCTTTACCACACCAAAGCCTCCCTTTGCATTTTGCACATATTGAGCATAAATTAGAAGATAACATTAATTAAAAATATTTTTTAGAATTATTTAATCTTAATTAACTATATAAAATTTTCTAACATATTTTTGTTATGCTTATTGAAAATGAAAAATTTAATAAAAGGGACTTGGATTACTATTTTAAAGAAAGAAAAACTGATTTTTCACGTTTAGCTATAATTTATTTAACTATAAAAGAAGATGCTAAAAGAAGTAAAATATTTAAAAGCGATGGAAAAATAGAAACAGGATTAAATCTTGTAAAAATACATGAAAAAACTGGTTTGGGCCCCTCATTAATAGTCAAAAAACTTAAGGAACTAAATGATTTAGGAATTATTGAGTATGATAGATTTGGCACTCAAATAAGAATATACTTTAATCCAAAAAATGAAAATTGCTCATATCTTGATAAATTAATTGAAAAAACAAATGAATAAAATGAAAGTTAAAGCTCTTGGTTTATTTTCAGGTGGTTTAGATTCTATTTTAGCTGTTAAGCTTATTCAAAAACAAGGAATAGATGTAAAACTTGTTAACTTTACAACACCATTTTTTCCACCAGAAAAAGCAATAAAAATGGCTAACCAAATTAAAGTTCCATTAAAAGTTATAGATATTACAAAAGATTATTTAAAGTTACTTAAAAAACCTAAATATGGTTATGGTTCTGCTCTTAATCCTTGCATAGATTGTAAAATCTTTATGCTTAAAAAAGCAAAAAAATATGCAAAAAGAATAGGAGCAAAATTTATTTTTACAGGAGAGGTTCTTGGAGAAAGGCCAATGAGCCAAACTAAAAATGCTTTAACTTTAATAGAAAAAGAAGCTAAGTTAAAAGGTAAGTTGCTAAGACCGCTATCAGCAAAACTATTACCTGTAACAGAAGCTGAAAAGAAATGGGTTGATAGAAACAAGTTATTAGATATTCAAGGTAGAAAAAGAGATAAACAAATAAAGTTAGCCAAAACGTTTGGAATAAAAAATTATCCCTCGCCTTCTGGTGGTTGCTTACTAACAAATAAAGAATATGCTGCTAAAGTTAAAGATTTGTTAACTTACAAAAAAACAATTACAATAAATGATCTTAAATTGTTAAAAATTGGTAGGCATTTTAGGTTTAAAAACAATAAAATAATTGTTGGTAGAAATAAAGATGAAAATAAAGAATTAATAAAACTTAAGAAAAGTAGTGATTACATTTTTGAAGTTCCAAACGTAGGTAGTCCAATAACGATTTTACAAGGACCTAAATCAAAAAAAGCTATAGCTTTAGCTGCTCAACTAACCTTAAGATATTCTGATGCTAAAGAAAAAGCCTTTGTAAAATATGGAAAAAGAAATTTAACAAATTCAATATTAATTGAAAAAATTAAAGACAGTGAAATAAACAAATTAAGGATTACCTTCTCTTCTTAGATGGTTTTTCTATTTTAAACTCTTCCCATTCTATCCAAACTAGAATAGCTCCAATAAAAATCAGAAACGCTGGAACAACACCCTTAATTACTTCCCATAACTGCACATAAAGGCCCAGACCACTCCATTCCATTGGTATTATTGCCCATAAACCAATTATAACTAATATTAATCCTAATATTATTTTTTCTATTCCCATTAACTCACCTAAAACCTTTATATAATTTATAATTTAAATAGATTTCCTTGGCAAATAAGTTACGCCATTATTAAAAATAAGTTTATTTTCACTAATTAATGCTTTATAAGCCTCAACTAATTGAACCTTTTCATTAAGCTTAGGGGTTTTTCCAAAATAAAATATCGATTCTTCAACAATTTCATCAAAATCTAATGGTTTTTTCTTTTTTTCATGTAAGTCAATTAACCATTTCTTTAATTTAATGTTAGACATAAATTTAATAAAAACAATAAAGAATAAAAAGACTTATGGTTATAGATAATTAAGCTTGAAACCTTTAGGTGATGTGAGAATGGGATACATAAAATATTTAAGAGAATTGTGGAAAACTCCTGAACACGATAAACTTATGAAAGAAAGGTTAATTGCTTGGAGAAAGGAACCTTCTATAGTAAGAATAGAAAAGCCAACAAGACTTGACAGAGCGCATGCACTAGGTTATAAAGCAAAGCAAGGTTTTGTTTTAGCAAGAATTAGAATTGGTAAGGGTTCAAGTAAAAGAGAGAAACCTTCTGGCGGAAGAAAACCTTTACATGCTGGAATGACGTCTATAACCCCTAAAATGAACTTACAACATATAGCAGAAATGAGGGTTGCTAGAAAGTTTCCAAATTTGGAAGTTCTTAATAGCTATTATGTTGCAGAAGATGGTAAGTACAAATGGTTTGAGGTAATTTTAGTTGATCCAAATCATCCTTGTATAAAAAATGATCCTAAGCTTAATTGGATTTGTAAGCCAGCAAATAGAAGAAGAGTTTTTAGAGGCTTAACTTCTGCTGGGAAACGTTCTAGAGCTTAGACTTTTTTAAATTTAAAAATCAAAATTTATAGAGGTGAATTAAACGAAGTTTTATGACTTATTTATTCAAAGCAATTTATCTGGCGGAGAAAGCACTATAGAACAAATAACAGACTTTGCTAAAAGATTAGGCTATTCTGGAATTGTTATTTGTGATAATTACCAAGGTTTAGAAAAAATAAAAGAATTAAAAACTAAAGTATCTGAAATTAAATCTGAAATAGAAGTTTACTGCGGTGTAAATATAATAGCAAAAAATGTAAATGAAATGAAAGAAATTGTTAACAAAGTAAGAGAAAGGGTTCATTTAATAGTTGTAAGCGGTGGAGATTATTCTATTAATAGAGCAGCTTGTGAAGACTCAAGAGTCGATATTTTAATGCACCCTGAACTAGGAAGATCCGATATTGGATTGGATGAAGCATGCTTTAAAGCTGCAACTCAAAATAATGTTGCTATTGGAATAAGTTTTAGAGAAATTTTATTTAACTTTAGAAAACAAAGAGCCTACATTTTAAATCATATTTCAAAAATTTTAAGGCTTTGTGATCATTTTAGAACACCCATAGTAATTTGCTCTTGTGCTCAAAGTATTTGGGGTTTAAGAAATCCAAGAGACCTTGTTTCATTAATTAATACCCTAGGTTTAGATATAGGAAAGGCATTTGCAACGATTACATCAGTACCACAGACAATTATTGAAGAAAATAAAAAAACTTTAGAGGGAAAGAAAATAACGGAAGGTGTTGAAATAGTTGAGTGATATTATGAACGAAGAAAAAAGACCAAAACCATTACCTCCTAGCTTAAGGGGTAGAAAAAGATATATTGCTTATCAAGTTTTATCAGAAGATAAATTTGTTTTTCAAGATTTGATAAATTCAATATGGCACTCCTTGCTAAATTTATTAGGTGAACTTGGGACTGCTGAAACAGATTTATGGATTGCTAAGGATACTTATGATGAAAAAAGACAAATAGGAATTATAAGATGTTCCCATGATAAAGTAGAACAAGTTAGAGCTGCTTTAGCTTTAATAGAAAGAATAGGAGATGTAAGAGTTATAGTAAGAGTTTTAGGTATTTCAGGTTCTATAAAAGCAACAAAAATGAAATTTTTTTCAGAAACAAAGTTAACCGAATTTACAAAAACTTTATAAATTTGTAATAATTATAAACATTATATTATTGAGGTGATTTTATCGAAGCTATTCCTGAAATGATGGGTTACGATAGAGCTATAGTTACTTTCTCTCCAGATGGTAGATTATTTCAAGTTGAGTATGCAAGAGAGGCTGTTAAAAGAGGAACTACATCTATTGGAATAGTTTTTAGCAACGGTGTAGTTTTAGTTGCTTCACGTCCATTAGCAGAATTGGCCATACCAAATAGTGGTGGTGATAAAATTCATCAAATAGACGATAATTTAGGTGTAGCAATTTCAGGATTTTTAGCTGATGGAAGAGTTTTAGTTGATCTTGGAAGAATAAAAGCACAAGTTTACAAATTAACTTATGACGAACCATTAAATGTTTTAGGTGCTGTTAAAGAAATTGCAGATAGAATGCAATTATTTACACAATATGGTGGGGTAAGGCCTTTTGGAGTTGCATTTTTATTGGGAGGTATTGATGAAAAAGGACCCCAATTATTTGAAATCGATCCATCATCAACTTTTTATGGTTGGCAAGCTCATGCTATAGGTAGAGGAGCACCAGAAGCATTAAAAATTTTAAGAAAGGGTTGGAAAGAAGGTTTAACAGAAGAAGATGCAATTAAGTTAGGTATTCAGGCTCTAAAGGCTGGTGAAAAGGGAGTTAAAATACAAGAAGTTGAATTAGCAGTTATTAATGATAAAGGATTTAAAAAATATTATGGTGATGAAGGCATAAAATACATTAAGAAGTTTTGGTAGTATGATTACTTTGGAAGGTCGATTACTTGATTTCTTTAGAAAAAGCTGTTATAGCTAGATTAATAAAAAGTGGAGAAAAATTTGAAATTTTAGTTGACCCTGAGAAAGCAATGGAACTAAGAAGCGGAAAAGAATTTCCCTTAGAAGAATTAATAGCATCTGAAGAAATATTTGAAGATGCAAGAAAGGGAACAAGAGCATCTAATGAAAAAATAAATAAAGCATTTGGAACAAATGATCTAAACATTATAGTTAAAAAAATAATAAAAGAAGGAGAAGTTCAAATAACAACTGAACAAAGAAAGCAAATGCTTGATGAAAAAACAAAAGCAATAGCTAATTTAATTTCAAAAAGAGGAATAAATCCTCAAACTGGCTTACCACATCCACCAGATAGAATTCTTAGAGCAATGGAGCAAGCAAAGGTTAGAGTTGATTTGGAAAAAAGAGTAGAAGAACAAATAGAAACAATCTTAGAAGCAATTCAAAAAGTTATTCCAATAAAGCTTGAAAAAATTCAAATTGCAATTAAAGTTCCTCCAGAATTTTCAGGAAAAGCCAGTAACATTGTAAGAAACTTTGGAAATTTGATAAAAGATGAATGGACGAGCGATGGAAGCTATATTTGCTTATTAGAAATACCTGCAGGTATACAGCCAGAAGTTTATGAAAGATTAAATAATTTAACTCGCGGCCAAGTTGAGGTTAAGGTTATTAAAAAGGTATAAATATGTTTTTATCTAAATTAATAGAAAAAATTTCTTTTTTCATAAAGGGAGTTGATTAATATGGAAAAGGGAAAGTCTGAATTACTTGTTAATGAAAGACAATTAGTTATACCTGGAGAAGTTTTAGCAAGAGGCTTAGATTATTTACCTTCTTCAGGTTGTTATAGAGTAAATAATGAAATTAAAGCAAAATTACTTGGTTTGGTAAAGCTAAAGGATAGATTTATTAGCATTATACCATTAGGAGGAGTTTACATACCAAAACCAGGAGACGGTATAATTGGTTTAATAGAAGATATGCAAACAACAATATGGATAGTTGATATAAATTCTCCTTATGATGCTATATTGCCTTTAGGTGAAGCTGTTGGAGAATATGTTGATTTAAGTAAAACAGACATTTCAATTTACTATGATATTGGAGATTTAATCTATGCAAAGGTTTTAAATGTTTCAAAATCAAAGCAAGTTCAATTAACAATGAATGATTACAGAGCTAGAAAATTGATAGGCGGTAGGGTTTTAACAATAACACCATCAAAAGTTCCTAGGCTAATAGGAAAAGAAGGATCAATGATAGAATTAATTAAAAATAAAACTAAGTGTCAAATAATTGTTGGCCAAAATGGGGTTGTGTGGATAAAGGGTGAAAAAGAAGGTTTAGCCGCAAAGGCTATTTTAATGATAGAAAGTGAATCACATATAATTGGATTAACAGATAAAATTACAGCATTACTTGAAAAGGGTGAATGATATGTCAAAAATAGGAAAACCTGAAAAAATGATAATAAATGGTAAAAGATTAGACGGAAGAAGTTTAGAAGAATTTAGGCCAATAGCAGTTGAAGTTGGAATATTAAAAAGAGCTGAAGGTTCAGCTGTTTTTAAATTTGGTAATACCTATGCATTAGCAGCAGTTTATGGGCCAAGAACCTTACATCCAAAACATATGCAAGATCCACAAAAAGCTATTTTAAGATGTAGATATTCAATGGCACCATTTTCAACTAGTGAAAGAGTTAGGCCTGGAGTAAATAGAAGAAGTGTTGAAATTTCAAAAGTTTTAAACGAAGCTTTATCAAATGTTATATTTTTTGAAGATTATCCTAAAACTGCAATAGATGTTTTTGTTGAAATTTTACAAGCAGATGCTTCAACAAGATGTGCTGGATTAAATGCTGCATCCTTAGCTTTAGTTGAAGCCGGTGTACCCATAAAAGATTTAATAAGCTCTTGCTCTGTTGGCGTGGTTGATGGTGAAATTGTTTTAGATATAGGTGGTGATGAAGATCAGTTTGGAGATGTTGATATGGCTACTGCTACTATAGGAAGTGAGGATAAATTTGTTTTACTTCAAATGGATGGAATAGTAACAAAGGAACAATTCTTTAAAATGCTTGAACTTGCTAGAAAAGGTTGCTTAGAAGTTTATGAAAGGCAGAAAAATGCTTTAAAAGAAA
>JAWBOD010000006.1:0-12460 GCA_039000735.1 Candidatus Aenigmatarchaeota archaeon
ACTTATTTTTAGGTTTTTAAAATGCTCAAAAAATTTTGGAGTTTCTTTATATTCTTGCCAAGATATGTTTGGAACTTGATGCTTTAAATCGCCTAAAATAATTAGTTGTTTAGCTTTAGCTTGCTTAATTAAGTTATCTAATCTTTTTTCTATTCTTTCAACTTGAGAAGGTATTGTTATTCCTGAATGAAGAATTTCATACTCAATTCCTATGTGTATATCTGTTACAATTAAAGCATCTTCTACTAATAAGGCTGGTTCTGTGAGAAACTTTAAACCCATAAAGAAAAATTATAAATTGAAGTTTTTAAAGTAATTTTAGTTTTTATAAAAAAACAAGATTTAATTTTCAGGCCCAGAAACCAAAAAAATCTTAGTAAAGCCATCCTTAGATTTATCTCTGCTTAGTTCATAGCAGTAACCACTAACAGCTTCTTTTAACTTTTCATCATGAGTTATTAAAAAGCATTGCTCTACTATTTGGTTAATTTTTTCTCTTAAAACTAAAGATAAAACTTCTATAGACTTGCTATCAAGATTATGAGTAGGTTCGTCTAAAACAAGCATACCTAAGTTTGGTGCTAAAACTAAAGATAAAGCTATACGTAAAGCTAAACATGCAATAGACCTTTCTCCACCAGAAGCAACACCATCAGCAGATATCCAACCACTAGAATCTTGCAATTGTAAAACATAATCTCCTTCTTCTATGTTTAATCTAATGTTAAAAATATCTTTATAAGGATAAAGCTCTGGCCAAATAGTCTGCATTGCTTCGTTTACAGCTAAAACAAAATCTTTTCTTAACTGTTCTTGGGTAGCCTCTAAAGCACTTTCTAAAAGGCTTAGCTGTTCTATAATGGCTTCTATTCTTTTTGCCTCGGCTTTACAATTTTCTAAAAACCTTTTCTTGTTTTCAATTTCATTTATAATTTTTTGCTTTTCATTTATAATTTCTGTTTGATTTGATAAGTGTGTTTGTAATTCTCTTTCTAAAGCTATTACACTTTGATACTCCTCTTCTGTTTTTTCAAGAATTGATAAGGAAAATGAAGAAAGCATTTCCCTTTCTAAGTTAATTTGATTAATTTTTTGAGAATATTCTTTTAACCTTTCTAATTTTTCGTTTGCTTCTTCCTTTTTTAATAAAATTCTTTTAATATTTTCTTGCTTGTTTTTTAATTCATTTAAATTATTTTCAAGTAACTCGATATTTTTTTCAAACATCTTTTTTTGATTTAAAAAAACTTTTATCTTTTCTTTTAAATCCTTTAACTCCTTTGTTAAAAGATTATATTGTTTTTCAGAATCTTTTATTTGTTCAAATCTTTCTTGTAATTTTTCAATTTCTTTAAACTTTTTATCTGCTTTATTTAATTCTTCTTGTAATTTATCGTTTAAGTTGTTTAAACCTTCAAGTGCTTTCTTTAACTCTTCTAACTGCTTTTTCTTTTTGTTTAGCAAATTATCTTTTTTAATTTCTGTTAATTTGCTATTGCAAACTGGGCAAATACTTCCAGCTAAATTTAACTCTCTAATACTATCTTCTAATTCAGAAATTTTTGCTATTGTTTTTTGCAAACTTAATTGATTCTTTTCTAAATCCTTTTGTTTATTTTTTAACTCAGTTTCAGCTTTTTTTAATGGTGTTTTCTTTAACTTGCTTGCTACCTCTTCAAGCTCCTTTACATCGCATTCAAGCTTAGGTAGCTTTTCTTCTTCCAAAACTTTTATTTTAGCATTTTCTTCAGCATATTCTTCTTTAAGCTTATCTAAGTTTAGCCTTTCTTCTTGAATTTGCTTACTTAGTTTTTCAATTTCTAAAGAAATGTTATTGCTTTCTGCATTTAATTCTTCTATTGTTTTTTCAGCATATTCCACAAGCTCTGCTTTTATTTTTTCAAGTTCTGATTCGGTTAAGTCTATTAAGGCAATATATTTTTTGCTTTCTTCTTCTATAAACTGAAGCTTTTTTTGTTGTTCTTTAAGAATCAAAACGTCCCTTGCAATCTTTATTTTTCTATTGCTCACATCTTCTAGTTGCTTTTTTAATTTTTCTTCCTTTTCTTTTAAATCAAAAAATTCTTTTTTAATTACTTCTAATTTATTTAAGCTTTCATCTGCCTCTAAATTTTTAATTAAATTTTCTTTTTCTTCTAATACTGTCTTACATTTGTTAGCAATGGCCTTTGTGTTTAATCTTGCTTTTTCAAACCTGTCTATAGCTAAAAGTTCATCTATTTTTTTCATTCTCTGACCTTTAGGAATGGTTAAAAACATATCAAGCTGATTTTGTTCAGAATAAACTGCTCTAGAAAATAGTTCATAATTCATTTTAAGAATTTTTTCAACTTCTTCTGTTACCTTAGATGGTTGGGGCCCTTCTATTAATTCACCATTTTTTCTTAATTCTGCAGTTGTTTTGCCCTTTGTTACAGTTCTTTTAACACTCCATTCGTTTCCATCAATATCAAAATAAACAGTTACCTCGGCTTGTTCTTTAGCTTGAGGCTTTTTCATTATTATGTCTTCTAATTTTATTTTCTTTTGCTGTAATTGCAAAAATGTTCCAAACAAACCAAAGCAAATCGCATCCATTATTGAAGTTTTTCCAGAACCACTATGTCCTACAAAACAGTTTGTTCCTTCTGAAAAATTTAATTCGCTATCTAAATGAGACCTCCAATTTTTTAATTTAACTTTTGTTATCACTTTGATCACTTATTTTTTCTTGATTACCAACTAAAATATTAAATATTAAGTTTACATCGCCTTCAACTAAGTAATCAAAAATTTCATCAACTTTTATTCCACAGTTAAATTCTTTTAATTTTTCTTGTAAAATTCTTAAGCCGTGTTCTTCTGGAGAAAGTTTTTCGCTCCTTAATGCTTTAATTAATTCTAACTGCTCTTGTAAAGATTCTGTACCAATTTCTTTGTTTATATTAATTATTGCCTTGTTGCTAAACTTTTCTTCAATTTTTAAAAAATTTATTAAAGAATCTTTTTTTAATCCCTTTATTTTTATGTTTACTATTGGTTTTGGTTTAATTAAAGATAATGTTTCGAGAAAATTTTCTATAGAGTCTTTTACATTTGGCCCAAATTCATACTCTTCCCAAAAAATTTTTCTTTGAAAATCTAAAGGAAAGGCCTTTATCTCGCCATTGTATTTAAAAATACATTTTTGCTGTTCAGATTCTATTTTTCTTATTGCTGTTGGTACAGTACTTCCGCAAACTAACAATTTGCTATTGTTTAATGCTTTAACTTCATGCCAATGCATATGCCCTAAGATGTACAAATCAAATCCTTTAGGAAGATCTTCTAATTTCATTGATGGTGGTTCTAATGGCGAATAAATATATGGAGCAATGCTGTTATGAAGCATTAAAATATTTATAGCATTTTCTATTGGCTTAGGATTCCACTGCTCAAAACAATCCTTAGCATACTTATCTGGAACACCTGACATACCATGTATTGCAACCTTTTTTCCTTCTATTTCAAAAACTATGGTTGAGCAATGCAAATAAATAAGTAAGCCTGTATGTTCTAAAGCTTGAATTGGATTAACAAGAAACCTGCTTCTTCTTTCATGTGTTCCATGTATAGCAATAATGGGTATTCCTCTTAAAGCTAAAGGCGAAATTTCGTGCTTTTCCTTGTTTACTATTTCTAAAAATTTTGCATTTGAAGAAGCATGTCGAGCTTTGCTAAGAATTCTTGCAACTTTGGCAAAAACTTCTGGCCTTGGAACTCTTGTATCAAAAAGATCTCCTGCTATTAAAATTAAATCGCAATCTAAAGTTTTATCTATGGCTTCGTTTAAGGCAATAAAGCTATCTTCTCCTCTTTCTTCACCAAATTTATAGCCGCAATGACAATCAGAAAAAATTCCAATAAGCATACAAAAAATATATAATGATAACTATTAATTATTTACTTAAGATTTAAATTTGAAAAAAGTAAAAGTGATTATATGTCTAAACAGCTTGGATTAACAGTTAAAAAATCTGAAAATTTTGATAAGTGGTATATAGAAGTTATATTAAAATCTGGATTAGCTGATTACAGCGATGTTTCTGGTTGTATGATTTTAAGGCCAGACGGTTATTTTATTTGGGAACAAATACAAAAGTTTACAGATGAGAATTTTAAGAAAGCTGGAATTAAAAATGTTTATTTTCCTTTGTTTATTCCTGAAAGGTTCTTATCTAAAGAAAAGGAACATGTTGAAGGATTTTCCCCAGAAGTAGCATGGGTTACGCATGCTGGAAACAGAAAATTAGATGAAAGATTAGCAGTAAGGCCAACTTCTGAAACAATAATGTATCCTAGCTATGCAAAATGGATAAGATCTTGGAGAGACTTGCCTATGCGTTATAACCAATGGAATAACGTTGTAAGATGGGAATTTAAGCATGCAATTCCTTTATTAAGGACTAGAGAATTTTTATGGCAAGAAGGCCATACTGTTTTTGCAACTCAAGAAGAGGCCTTAAAAGAAGAGAAAGAAATATTAGAAATTTATAGAAAAACTACAGAAGATTTATTAGCATTACCTGGAATTGTAGGAAGAAAAACAGAAAAAGAAAAATTTGCAGGTGCAGTTTTTACTACTGCTATAGAACATTTATTGCCTGATGGAAGAGCAGTTCAAGGACCTGATTTTCATCATGATGGACAAAATTTTGCTAAAGCTTTTAATATAAGGTTTTTAGACAAAAACAAAAAAAGACAATATGCTTGGCAAAACACATTTGGAATGTCAACAAGAGAAATTGGTGTAATGGTTGCTGTTCATGGCGATGATAAGGGTTTAGTTTTACCGCCTAAGGTTGCTCCAATTCAAGTTGTTATAGTTCCTGTTTACAACTCTAAGACAAAAGAGCTTGTTTTAAACGAAGCAAAAAAATTAGAAGAAAATTTAAAAGAATTTAGAACAAAGCTAGATGATAGAGAAGAATTTTCTCCAGGATTTAAATACAACGAATGGGAATTAAAAGGAGTTCCAATAAGAATTGAAATTGGACCAAAAGACATAAAAGAAAAACAAGTAATCATAGTTAGAAGAGATACATTAAAAAAGGAAGCTGTTAAAATTAATAAAGTTAATTTAAGAATTAAAGAACTTTTAGAAGAAATTCATAAAAACATTTTTAATAAAGCGTTAGAATTTCTAAAAAATAATACACATAAAATTAAAACTTATGATGAATTTAAAAAAGTTTTAAAAGAAAAAGGCGGTATTTTACAAGCTTGTTGGTGTGGAGAAAGAATTTGTGAAGACAAAGTAAAGGAAGAGACAGGAGCTAAAATAATAAATATTCCCTTTGAGCAGGAAAAACCTTTTTCTAATTGCATATACTGTGGAAAAATAGCTAAATTTATTGCAAACTTTGCTAAGTCTTATTGATTATTTTTCTCTAAAGGCTTGGCCATATAAGCTATAAGCTATTACCCCTGAAATAAAGTAAGCTATTGCAAACCCTATCCATGGAATAAAAGATAAAATTGTTTTTAACAACACTGCTATTATACCTGATATTAACCATGCTATGAAATAATTTGCTGTAAATGCTTTGCTAAAAATAAAGCTAAAGTCAAATGCCTTTCCGAATCTCTTGTTTTTTAAGTAATTTAGAATTGCTATTGGAGATAAATAACTTGCTATTATCAAGAATATTAATGCTAATATTACTAATGGTGCTATTGCAATTAAAGATGGTAATGCTGCTACGAAATTTTGAGATATTAACTGTCTTATTTGTTGACTTGAAATTTGATTTGCCATTACTGAGTTAATAAAACTTTCAGAAGTCATTCCCATTAATGAGGGTATTAATGAGCTTGCTGCATAGCCAATTACTATTATGAAAACTATAAATGCTGGTATTAGATAAATGAATACTATTACATAAGATAAAAAGCCTTTAATGAAATAATCTGATAATTCTTTCCACTCTGGCATTTTCTTTGAAGGTTTGTTTTTGCCTACGCCTGAGCACTCTATAATAAATCCCTGTGCAATCCAATTAACTATTGGAACTATGCTTAATATTATCCCTAATATTAGCTTTCCCAGGTCTGTAAATGGTTTTTTTATAGCTTCTTCATAGTTCATATTAAACCTCCTAATAATTTTTTCAATTGCTAGCTTATAAAGCTTTTAAACCATAATCTTTATAAATATTAATTTTAAATTATCATAATTGAATTTCTGGTGAAATAATGGAAGAAAAAAAAGGAACAACAACAATTGGTTTAATTGCAAAGGATGCTGTTGTTTTAGGTGCAGAACAAAAATCTACTATGGGTTATATGGTAGATTCAAAAGTAGCTCAAAAGATATATCAATTAGATGATCATATTGGTTTAACAATAGCTGGCTCTGTTGGTGATGCTTTAGCAATGATAAGATTATTAAAAGCGCAATTTAAGCTTTACAAATTAGAAAGAGGGCCAATAACAATTAAGGCTGCAGCAACATTATTATCAAACATTTTACAAGGTTCAAAATACTTTCCATATATAAACCAATTTATTTTAGCTGGATATGACAAAGAACCTTGTTTATATTCATTTGATCCTCTTGGTGGTTTTGATGTTAAAGATAAGTATTATTCAACAGGTTCTGGTTCTCCTTTTGCTTATGGTGTTTTAGAAGCTGAATTTAAAGAAAATATGTCAATAGATGAAGCAATTGCCTTAGTTATAAAAGCAATTAAAGCTGCAATTGAAAGAGATATAGGCTCTGGAGGAAAAGAAATTCAAATTGCTATAATCGATAAAAATGGATATAGGGAATTAAGTAAACAAGAATTAAAAAAGTACTTATGATTTAAAAATTTCTTACAGGTGCAATTAATGGTTGAAGAAAAAACTACTGATTTATTTGAAAAAGTAAAGAGCAATCTTCCTGAAGACGCAAAAATATCAGACATTAGATTTGAAGGTTGTGAGATAGTATTGTATACAAAAAATAAGGATTTTTTTACTTCAGACTCTACAATAATTAAAGACTTAGTTTCTTCTTTAAAGAAAAGAATAATTCTTAGACCTGATCCTTCTATTTGCTTAGATATGGAAAAAGCAAGTGAAATAATAAAAAAACTTGTTCCTGAAGAAGCTGGAGTAAAAGATTTAGATTTTGAGCCAGAATTTGGAGAAGTTACAATCGAAGCAGAAAAACCTGGTTTAGTTATTGGAAAGGGAGGAGAAGTGCTAAAAGAAATAAAAAAGCAAACTTTTTGGCTACCTGTTGTAAAAAGAGTTCCAACCATACCTTCTGACGTTGTAAAGGTTTTAAGAGATTTGATACATAAAGAATCTGCTTTTAGAAAAGAATTTTTAGACAAAGTTGGTAAGCACATTCATAGTGGCTGGAAACCAACTGAGTGGATTCGTTTAACTGCCTTAGGTGGATTTAGAGAAGTTGGTAGATCTGCCTTATTATTGCAAACACCAGAAAGTAGAGTTTTGTTAGATTGTGGAATAAAACCTGGTACAAACGAATATCCTTACTTAAATTTACCAGAAGCTGAAATAAATAAATTAAATGCTGTTGTTTTATCACATAGCCATTTAGATCATGCTGGCTTAATTCCTTATATTTATGAAATGGGATTTGATGGGCCTTTGTATTTAACAGCACCAACTCGAGATTTAATGGTACTAATGTGTATGGATTATATTGAGTTAATGCAAAGAGAAGGAAAACCAGCTCCTTACACAACTAAAGGTATTAAAGAGGCTGTTAAACATTCTATATGCTTAGAATACGGAGAGGTATCTGACATTACACCGGATATGCGATTAACTCTTTTAAATTCTGGCCATGTTTTAGGTGGAAGCTTGGTTCACATTCATATAGGAAATGGCTTACATAACATCTTATACACATCAGATATGAAGTTTGATAAAACAGCCCTATTTGATCCTGCAAGTAACGATTTTCAAAGAGCAGAAACTGTTATAATAGAAAGCACTTATGGTTTAAAAGAAGATGTTATGCCAAAAAGACAAGAAGCAGAAACTCAATTAATAGAAGTTTGTAAAAAAACCGTAGAACGAGGCGGTATTTGTCTTATACCTTCTTTTGCTGTAGAAAGAAGCCAAGATGTTATGGTTATATTATCTAAGGCTGAATTTGAATATCCTGTTTATTTAGATGGAATGGTTTGGGATGCAACTGCCATTCATACAGCTTATCCAGAATACTTTAATAAGGATTTACAAAAAATGATCTTATCTCAAGGAATAAATCCATTCTCAAACAAAATATTTAAAAGAATTGGTTCTGAAGACGAAAGGAAAAAGATATTAGAAAGTAAAGATCCTTGTGTTATAATTGCTACAAGTGGTATGTTAGTTGGTGGCCCAAGTGTTTGGTGGCTAAAAAATTTAGCAGAAAATAAAAACAATAGCTTAGTTTTTGTAGGTTATCAAAGCGAAGGTAGCTTAGGAAGAAGGATTCAAAAAGGATGGAAAGAAATTCCAATGGAAGAAAATGGAAAAACTATAGCAATTCCAGTAAATTTAGAAGTGGTAACTATTCAAGGATTAAGTGGACATAGCGATTACAAGCAATTAATAAATTATTTATCTAGACTTAAACAAAAGCCAGAAAGAATTATAGTTAATCATGGAGAAAATAGTAAGTGTGTTGAATTTGCAAGAAATTGTTATAAAATATTTAGATGCGAAACTTTAGCACCAAAGCTTTTAGAAACAATTAGGTTGAAGTAAAAGAATCAAATGTTGTTTGATATTGCCCTCTTAATTTTTTATTAGTTAATGGATCTGTGTTTAACAACTTATATTCTCTCATTATATTGGCTTCGATTTCAGAATCAGTATGAGGTATCCATCTGTAAATATCTTTACTTTTTTCTTGACTTATTTTTTGTGCTAAAATTTCTCCTTTTGTTGACATATTATCACTATTTTATTATTACTATTAAGTAGTATATAAATCTATCGATTTTGGTTATATATTTGTATTACAATAATCTAAATTATGCTTTATCTTATAGGTCTTGGACTAAACGATGAAAATGATTTAACTTTAAAGGCAGTAGAAATAGCTAAAAAATGCGAATGTTATTGTGAACTTTACACTTCGATTTGGCATGGTTCATTGGAAAACTTAAAGAATATGGTTGGTAAAGAAATTACAATTTTAAAAAGAAATGATTTAGAAGAAAATCAAGAAATGTTTTTAGAAAAAGCTAAGAAAAATGATATTGTTTTATTTGTTCCTGGAGATCCGTTAAATGCAACTACTCATATAAATTTAGTTTACGAAGCAAAAAGAAGGAAAATTCCTGTTAAAATAATTCATAATGCATCAATATTTTCTGCTATTAGTGAAACTGGCCTACAGATTTATAAATTTGGTAAAGCAGCTACCATTCCTTTAAATGGAAGATTAGAAAACGTTAAAGAAACTTTAAAAAACAATAAGAAACTAGGCTTGCATACTTTATTGCTTTTAGATATCGATAACGAAACTGGCATACGTATGACAGTACATGATGCTTTAAAACTGCTTTTAAAATCTAAGCTAATGAAAGAATTTGATAATTTAATTGTGCTTTCTAAAGCAGGAGAAAACTCTAGAATTTATTATAATACTGTTAGAGAAATCTTAAGAGAAGCAATAGACTTACCAGCAGTTTTAATAGTTCCTGGAAAATTGCACTTTAAAGAAAAAGATTTTTTAGAATTGTTTCAATAAATGTTTATTATGAAACTTAAAAAAATTAAAGAAGGAAAAATAAATTTATGGATACCAGTAGAAGATAAGTATAAGGCTTCTGTTTTTTATAATTCAGAAGCAGAATTAATTAGAGACATTTCAACAGCTTCTTTACAAATTTTTCAAAAAGAGTTTAATGACAAAATAACTGTTTGTGATGCTTTATCTGCCACAGGAATTGCTGGCTTAAGATACGCAAAAGAAGTTTCAGGTATAAAAAAGGTTATTTTAAATGATAAAAATCCATTAGCTGTAAAGCTAATTAAAAAGAATATAAATGAAAACAAGCTTAACAAAAAGTGTATCGCAAAAAAAGAAGATGCAAATTTGTTGCTTAGAAAAAATGTTTTTGTTGCAATTGATTTAGACCCATTTGGACCACCAAATATTTTTATGGATTCTGCTGCACGCTCTATATATCATAAAGGATTTTTAGCTGTTACTGCAACAGATCAATCAGCTTTAGCAGGAACCTATCCTGAATCTTGTTTAAGAAAGTATGGTATAAGGCCAATAAAAACTGAATTTTATAATGAATTGGGAATAAGAGTATTGATTTCATTTATTATTTTAACGTTAGCAAGATATGATAGAGCCTTTATTCCTATGCTTTCTTTTACTTATAAGCATTATTACAGAGTTTTTGGAAAAGTAGAACATGCTGGTCAAATTTCAAAACTGCTAAAAGATTTTAAATATGTTTGCTATTGCTCTTGCGGTAATAGAGAAATTGAAATAAAAGATAAATGTTTTTGTGGAAAAAACTTTAAAATATTTGGACCAATTTATACTGGAAACATCAACAATGGTAAATTTTGTAAAGAAGTTTTAAAGGAAATTAAAAAAAGAAATTACAAATTAAAAAAAGAGGAAGAAAAATTATTAAAGTTAATAATAGAAGAAGCAGAAATGCCAGCCTTTTACTATGATTTGCATCACTTAGCAAAAGTTACTAAAAAAGAACCTCAAAAAATTGAAGTTTTAATTAAAAGACTTAAAAATAAAGGTTTTAAAGCAACTAGAACACATTTTTGCCAAACTGCAATAAAAACCAATGCTAATTATAAAGAATTGTTAAAATTATTCGGCTTTTAAACCCAATAGTTTCTTTAAGCTATCTAAGCTAAATATCAAATTTCTTTTGTTTTCTAAGGTTTCAAAATTTTCTTTTCTAATCATATCAACAACTTTTTCCCCAATTTCGCTTATTTTATAATAATTTCCTTTAGAATGTATTAATGAAGTTTTTTTA
Source organism: Candidatus Aenigmatarchaeota archaeon (assembly GCA_039000735.1). Lineage (GTDB taxonomy): Archaea > Aenigmatarchaeota > Aenigmatarchaeia > Aenigmatarchaeales > Aenigmatarchaeaceae > JAWBOD01. The sequence goes on from JAWBOD010000006.1 coordinate 11,016, forward strand.
AGATTACTCAATCCCTTTCTAAAATAATTTTCTTCTATCTTACTTGAAAATATAAGCTCTGAAATATGATGAAACCTTCTATCGTTTCTATCTCTTAAGCCAGTTAAAACTAAAAAATCATTTATACTTATTACATGTCTTTTATCTTCTAATTCTATTCTCCAAGAATTTCTTTTTTTATTATAAATTATCCTCATCTTACCACAATTACTTTGCGGTAATTTTAGGCTTAAGTTTATTAAAAATTGGGCACTTTCCAACCCTTGGCCAAAAGCATAAAGGCCCTAAGCAAGTCTTGGTACCCTTATAATAATAGCATACTTTAACTATATTTCCGTTTCTAATTACAGTTGGCCTTTGAGGCTTTAATTTTCTAAACACAAATTCACCTTTTGGAAATTGGAACACGAATTCACCTTTTATTACTGTATTGTAATAATAATAAGGATAGAAAGGTATTTAAAGTTATCACTGATAAGTAAAAATATTTAAAGTTATCGTTTAAATGCAAATAAATAATTTTTTAAGTTAACTTTGTTATTTTTAATTTTTATTCCATCTTTTCTTAACCTTTTTATTTTGTTCTTTAAACCTATAGAATAACCACCAATTTTTCCAGAACTTAAAACAACTTTATAGCAAGGATATTTATTTAAATAAATATTTTTACTTAAAAGCTTTCCAACAACTCTAGGATGGATTTTAAGTTTTTTAGCTAATATCCCATAAGTTGTAACTTTTCCTTTAGGAATTTTTGTTAACAAAATTTGTAATTGCCTTAGCTTGTTCATAAAATATCTAAAAGCTTTTGTAAATGATTTAAAGCTTCTGGTTCTGGAAAGCTTTCTCTTGCTTTTTCTATTGTATCTGTATGTTCCTTTAAAATTGGTAAAGCTTCATACGCTAGGCTATCTGGATCAGCCAAATAATTAAGAATATTTCTAGCTTGTTCTTCATAATTTTTAAATTCTTTTTCATTTCCTTCCTGCTTTAAATTTACTGCAGTAATAGCACCAATTAAGCCAAGCCTTACTTTTCGTATTTCACTTTTTTTAGAGTATTTTTCCATAAAACTAATTAAAACAAAAAATATTTAAAATCTCTTAACTGGACCAGCAACAAATAATCTAAATCTAATATTATCATTTTCTAATTCTTCCATTATTCTTTTTATGATCGAGTTAGCAGGATCTGGCATTAACCTTATTCTTTTCTTTATGTCATCAAAACTTGTAAATGGGGCCTTTTCCCTCTCTTCAATTATATCCCACAAATGCTTTTTACCAATTCCGGGTATTAACTCTAATTGGTGAAGTCTTGTTGAAATAGGTTGAGCAGTATTAAAAAAGTTAACAAATCTACTTTCATTTTCTTTTACAAGCTTTTCAATCACAAATGGTAGCTCAGACTTAGCAAATGAAGTTAAATCATTAATAGTTATTCTT
>JAWBOD010000007.1:0-11286 GCA_039000735.1 Candidatus Aenigmatarchaeota archaeon
AAATCGTTCTGAAGCCGTAAGGGATGCTGTTAGAAGACTTAGACTAATAAAATAATTTTTCTAAGAACACGTTTTTAATTCTCTCATACTTTAAAAATTGTAGTTCTGATGACGTAAGAAGTTATGGGATAAATTTATATTTTAGTAATTGCTTTATTCTTTCATGGTTACAACCAAAGCTTCAATTAAAAACTTACAGCCAGGAAGATACTGCATAATAGATGGAGAACCTTGCAAAGTTTTAGATGTTACAACTTCTGTTGCTGGAAAGCATGGTGGGGCAAAGGCAAGGCTAGAAGCAATAGGTTTGTTTGACAATAAGAAAAGATCTATTGTAAAGCCTGCTGATGCTGAAATTGAAGTACCAATAATAGAAAAAAAGACTGGCCAAGTTGTTGCAATTACTGGAAACAACGCACAAATAATGGACTTAACAGACTATGAAACATTTGAGTTGCCAATACCAGAAGAGCTAAAAGATAAAATTGCTCAAGGAAAGGAAGTTTCTTACTGGATTATAATGGGTAGAAAAATGCTAATGGAAGTTAGAGGTTAAATTTCAAGACCTTTTTTTCTTAACCAAATAACAGTAGCTTCTTCAGGCATTTTACTTCTTAAAAAATCTTCTCCTAAATATTTTGATAAGGACTTTATATCTTCATAGCTTAATTTTTCTGAAATCTTTCTTGCTTTTTCAATTAAACGATCTGGTGGTAATCCTAAATCTTCTAGATAATGGCCAATTATATTATTAACAAAGGTTTTAGCAACCAAATCTTGCGTAAATGGTTTATTAAATGTGATTCTTCTATTAAGTTCTGAAGGACAATCAAAAACATATGGTTTATAAGGGAATTCTTGCTTAACTTCTACTCCTCTTTTTCTAAGGTAATAATAAATTTGATGATCTGAACCTATCAAGCTTAAAATGTTTTTATCCTTATTTTTATTTTGAAGCTCTATTATTTGTTCTGTTAAACTTAAATCTCTTCTTCTTAACAATTTAGCTTGCTCATAATGAAATTTTAATCGCTTTTCATAAGCTTCTGTGAAATTTCCATTAAAAAATTCAAGCATGGAATTTTCTCGAATTTCAACCATTTTTTCAAATTCTTTAAAACTAACAGGAGATCTTTCAAGTTCTACTTGCTTTCCACTATTTTTTATAATAGAAAGAAGTTTTTCTACAAATCCGTAAAATATGTCATTTGAATCAAAAAATATAGTATAATTTAAATTACCTTTTGCTAAATCAGAAACACATTTTCTTTGTATTTCATAATCTTTATTAATTGCATGCTCTAACAATAAAATGTCACAATTTTTAAATAATTTTACAAATTTTTCATTTAAATCTTCTGGCACATGAGAACATCTAAATATGTTTATAGGCATTTAAAAATTAAGAATAGAAAAAAATTTATTCGTATCTTAACGCATCTACTGGTTGCAACTTAGCAGCCTTTCTTGCAGGAACCAATCCTGAAACTATTCCAACAACAACTGCAAAAGCTAAACTTAACAAAATCATCTCACTAGTAACAACTGTGCTAAACTCTACTGGCAAAATGTTAATTGCAAAAATAGAAATTAATTTAGATAAAACAAAGCCAACTATGCATCCACCAACTCCACCAAAAAATCCAAGCAAAGCAGACTCAACCAAAAATATTTCCATAACATTGTAATTAGTGGCTCCTATTGCTTTCATGATTCCAATTTCTCTTGTTCTTTCTAAAACCGAAGTAAACATTGTGTTAGCAATTCCAACCCCAGCAACAAGCAAGGATATTGAAGCAATCCCACCTAAAACAAAGGATAAAATTGAAATAATAGAGCCTACTCTTTCTGCTATTTGTTGGCTTGTCATGGCATTGTAAGTGTTTTTTCCGTAATCCTTTTCAAGCTTTTTCTCAATTTCTTCTGCAATTTCATTAACTCTTGAAACATCGCTTACCTTTGCAAAAACAAAGTTTAAAGTATTTTCATTGCCAACAATTTCTCTTAAATCATCTAAGGATACGTAAACTTGCGAATCATCTTGCCTGCTTCCCATTGACTTCATAATCCCAACAACTTTAAACTTCTTATTCTTTATGTAAACAATGTCACCAATCTTTACTTCTTTGCTAAACATTTTTTCAGAAACCAAGGAACCAATAACAATTAAGCCACTTTCTCCTTCCTTAAAATACCTTCCTTCCCTTAATTCAAATGATTGTATGTCTAAGAAAACTTTTTCAGCATCCTTAGCGTTTACACCAACAACATAAGTTGTTTGGGTTTCTTTTTTAAATGTTAATGGCAAGGTTTTAAACAAAACACCAGCAGCAGTTTTAACACCATCAATTCTTTCTATTTTTTTAACGTCTTCTTCCTTTAATCCTTCACCTAAAAATCCAAAGCCAAGGCCACCAGCAGAAGAAGGTGAAACTATTATTTTATCAGAGCCAAATGCTTCTAATTGCTTAGAAACAGCTTGCCTTAATCCTTCACCAATTGAAACTAAGCTTATTATAGCAGCAATTCCAATTACAATTCCAATTACAGTTAAAATTGAGCTAACTTTTCTATGCTTAAAGCTATCAAACGATATTTTTAAGCTTTCTAAGATCAATTAAATCACTTCTTTTTCTTTCTGTAAATCAAATAAACAATTGCAAGAATAAAAATTCCAACTATTATTACATTGTAATTTAAAGGAGCATTTTCAGGAATTACCTCAACAAACTTTTCAACAGAATAGCTGTTGTCAAACTTATCCCTATAAGTTATTAGCAAGCTAATTACATACTTTTCTTTAGCCTTTGTTAAATCTTGCTGCAACTCTATCGTATCAGAATCATCAGAATCTAAGCTCCCTATGTAAAATTCCTTTGAGCCATAATCTGAAGAAGCTTTTACTGTTATGAAATTTGCAGGTGCTGTTCCACGATTTGCTATTGATATTGTTACCTTGCCAATGCTTCCGTAATAAAAATTGCTATAAGAACTTACTGTTGCAATAAAATCAATGTTTCCTGATATTTTTATTCCTACTTCCTTTGTTTGGTTGTAATAATTTGTTCTTGTTTCATCGTAATATGAAATCTTTATTGGAATTGAAGACATTCCAACAGAAGCATCAGGAGAAATTGATAAAGGAAATGTTACGGTCTTGCCTTCTAATTTTTTAATATCGTTTAAAAAAACTTCATTTGAACCAAAAGCCAAGAAGTTTGAATTTGAAGCTATTGAAACTGAAACATCCTTTGCATCGCCCATTCCATCGTTTACCAAGTCAAAAGACAAATCTATTGTTTTTCCAGGTTCAGGATCGCTGCTAAATTTTACATTTTTAATTTGAATTATTGGCTCCCTTATTATTGTTATTGGTATGTAAAGTATTTTTTTGTAATAAGTTTCACCAGTATACTTGTAATCTACTTCTAAATAAACATAAGAATTGGTTGAAACAGCATTTTCGTCAATCTTTATTGAAATTGATGCTTGGGCTGAAGATAAGTAAGATAAGCTACCTAATTCAATTCTGCTTCCGCTTAGTATTTTTACATAAGGCCCTGGCGAGGCAGTTACTATTACATCAGTTAAATCAACTCCTGGGTTTGTTATTGTTAAGGAAATGGTTGCTACAGAAGCTGGCCTTAATATTGTGCTTGAAATTTGCCAACTAACATTAACTGAAATTGTAGCTGCAAATGCTATTGTTAAGGTTAATAGGAAAAATAAAACAATTATTTTTTTCATAATATTCTACCATCCTTTATTCTTATTATTTTTTCAGCATATTTAGCTATTGAAATATCGTGTGTAATTACTAATAATGTTACACCTTTTTCTTTATTAAGCTTTACTAAAAGTTCCATTATTTCTTTTCCTGACTTGGAATCTAAGTTACCAGTAGGTTCGTCTGCTAATATTATTTGAGGCTCGTTTGCTAAGGCCCTTGCAATTGCAACTCTTTGAGTTTCACCGCCAGAAAGTTGAGAAGGATAATGATAAAGCCTGTGCTCAAGGCCAACTAGCCTTAAAAGCTCTTTAGCTCTTTCTTTTCTGTCTGGCCTTTTTGAAAATATCATTGGTAATTCAACGTTTCCTAATGCTGTGAAAGTTGGAATAAGGTTAAAGAACTGAAATATAAAGCCAATTTTTTCTCTTCTTATTCTTGCTAATTCATTTTCATTTAAATTAGAAACATCTTTTCCATCAATAAAAATTTTGCCTCTTGTTGGCTTATCTAAGCAACCTATTAAGTGTAGCAAGGTTGATTTACCAGAACCGCTTGGCCCCATTATGGCTATGTTTTCACCTTTTCTTATTTTTAAGTTTACATCGCAAACAGCCCTTACCTTAGCTTCACCCTTTCCGTATTCTTTGCTAACATTTCTTAGCTCAATAATGTTTTGCATAAAAATCTTATACTTTAAAATTCTATTCTTATTATGCAATTAGAATTAAATAAACTTTTAGAGTTTTATAAACTTAATAAAATTAAGATAAAAAAATTTTTAAATTCTTGCAACAATAAAAACGATGAAGACTTGTTTGGAGAGCTTTGCTTTTGCATTTTAACCCCACAGTCAAAGGCAAAAGTTTGTAGAAAGGCTGTAAACAATTTAAAGGCTGATAAAAAACTCTTTAGTGCAAACTTAAAAGAATTAAAAAATTACTTAAGGGGTGTTAGATTTCCTAATGTTAAAGCTCAAAGAATAATAGAAGCTAGAAAGGTTTTTCCTGAATTAAAAGGAGTTGTTAATTCAAATCCTGAAAAAATTAGAGAATGGCTTATAAAAAATGTGAATGGTCTAGGCCTTAAAGAATCTGCACATTTTATGCGAAACATTGGCTTTAAGGGAATACCAATAATAGACAAGCACATTCAAGATTTTCTTGTAAAAATTGGAAAAGATAAAGGAGGAAAAATAAATAAAAAAAGATATTTAGAATTAGAAAAAAAGTTTTTAGAATTAGCAAAAGAATTAAAAATCCCACCAGAAGAACTAGACATCGCAATATGGCTTTACGAATCTAAGGAAAAAGAATTTTACGGTTAACTTTATCCGCCAATGTTTTTCATAGGTGATATTGCTAAAAGAACTGCAACTTTTTCTATCAAGCTTTTCTCATAAGCAACCAAGTCTGAAGCAGTTACTATTCCCACCAGCCTTCCGCCTTCAACAACTGGCAATTTTTTTATCTTATACTTTGTCATTATGTCTCCTGCTTCTTCTAAGGTTTTGTCTGGAGTAATTGTTATAATATTTTTTGTCATTATTTCAGAAACCTTAACATCATCTGCACTTTTACCTGTAGCAACAACATCAGTTAAAATATCCCTTTCTGTTAATATGCCTACAACTTCACCTGTTCCTGAAACAACAACTAAAGAACCAATTCTGTTTTCATTCATTATTTGAGCTGCGTACCTAACGCTATCCTCAGGCCTAATTGTCTTTACATTTCTATTCATTATTTCTTTTACTATCATTTGCGCGACCTAAACTTTTTGCTATAACCCTTTGCTGTTTCTGCAATTACATCCTTTAATCCTAAACCAATTGCAATAGCTAGTCCTATTCCTAAGGAAGCAACTATTACTATCAATAGCCAGTTAATTAATGTTGGATCTATTTTAACAAATGGCAATGCTAAAGCAACTGAAACATACATTATTAAGAAAAATATCAGGTTACCAACTACATCGCCGTAAAATGTCTTTACTTGAACAACCCTGTCCTTTACAAAGCAAGCAAAAACGTATCCTACTAGTATTATAACAACTGCGCCAACTGCACCTAGCAAAAAGTTAACTGCACTCATTGTTAAAGAAGTTAGCTCGGATATTCCCAAGGCAGTTACTCCTAATTGGATAAACCATATGTAAAATGTCCACTTTGTTATAAGTGAACCTAGCTCTGAAATGTTTAGCTTAAATTTTTCTTTCTCACTTATGTATTTATCTATCTTTATTCTAACTAGAATCTCCTTTGCAATCCTACCCGCAACTTTTCCAACTATAAAACCTATTATTAATATTATTAGGCATGTTATTATCGCTGGTAAGGTTGTTAAAAAGCTATTCCAAAAGGCCATTAATACTTCTTGTAATGCCATTAACTCACCTAAAAGTTTATTTATTTCCTTATTTATAAATCTATTCGATGTAAATGTGGTTAAAAGAGGTTCTTAAAGAGATTAAACCTAGCAAAAAAGAAGAAGATGAAGTGAAAAGCTTTACTAGCAAATTAATAAAAATTGCTTCTAAGTTTTCAAAACCATTGCTTTGTGGTTCTATAGAAAAAAATACCTGGCTAACTAAAAAGAATGAGATTGACTTGTTTTTACTTTTTAAACCAAGCTTGTCTAAAAATCAATTAGAAAAAAAGGGCTTGGCCATAGCTAAAAAAATTGTTAAGAAATTAAAAGGAAGTTATGTTATAGCTTATGCTGAGCATCCTTATCTTAAAGCAAAAATAGGAAAATTTAATGTAGACATAGTTCCTTGCTATGAAATAAAAAACCCTGAAAACATAAAATCAGCAGTTGATAGAACGCCTTTTCATGTTAAGTTTGTTAAGGAAAATTTAAAAAATCCAGATGAAGTTAGGTTATTAAAGCAATTTTGCATAGCAAACAAATGTTATGGAGCAGATTTAAAAACACAAGGTTTTTCTGGTTATTTGTGCGAGCTTTTAATAATAAAATTTGGTAGCTTTAACAAGCTTGTTAAGGATGCTTGTAAATGGAGGGCTGGCCACGTAGTAAGCTTTATTGAGGTAAATAAAAATGAAGTTTTTAAAAAGTTTAAAACACCTTTAATTGTAATTGACCCTGTTGATAAAAATAGAAATGTTGCAGCTGCAGTTTCTGCTGAAAGCTTTTATAAATTTGTTAAGGCTTGCAAAAATTTTGTTAAAAAACCAAGCAAAGAATTTTTCTTTGAAACAAAAGTTAAGCCTTATTCTATAAATGAAATAAAGAAAGAAATCAAAAAAAGAGGAACTCGTTGGTATTTAATAGCTGTTAAAAAGCCAGACGTATTAGAAGACATTCTTTATCCGCAGTTAAGAAAGTGCATAAAGGCTTTTAATAAATTGCTTGAACAAAATGGTTTTAAGGTTTTAAGAAGTGACTTTTACTGTAATAAAGAATGCATTTTAGTTTTTGAGATGGAAACTTGGCAAGTTCCAAAAATAATGAAAAATATGGGGCCTGATATTTATAGCAAGCATGCTGAACAATTTTTAAAACATTACAAAGAGCAAAAGGTTTTCATAGAAGGTGAAAACTGGGTAGTTGAAACTGAAAGGGAAATTACAACAGTTTTACATTTCTTAAAAAACTTGGTAAAAAAGCCTGAAAAAGAACTTTTAGAGAAAGGCATACCTAATAAAATTGCACCTTTATTAAAGGAATGTAAAGTTTATGGCGGTAGTGAAGCTTTAAAAGCAATTGAAAAAATGCCAGAAGATTTTAGAATTTTTTTAAAGGAATGGTTTGAAAAGGATTTAAATGTGGTTTAATGCCAGAACCAATTAACATAACATTTTTAGGAACAGGAGCTGCAATACCTACTTTAAAAAGAAGACATGCAGCCATTCTTTTTCACTACGGCCCAGATTATTTTCTTTTTGATTGTGGAGAAGGAACGCAATTGCAAATGGAAAAAGTAAAAATTTCACCAATGAAAATTTCAAAAATATTTATAACTCATTTTCATGCAGACCATTTTGCAGGCTTGCTTCCAATGATAGAGTCTTTACATTTGTCAAGGAGAAAAGAACCTTTAGAAATTTATGGGCCAGAAGCCTCTAGATTTATAGACGCAATAATAGAGCTTAGCTATTGGGGAATTGGATTTGAAATTAAAGCAAAGGATGTAAACGAAGATGCAACAATTGAAAAAATAATTGATAATGAAAAATATGAAATTTATTCTGTAAAGGTAAATCATTCTGTTCCAAGTGTTGGTTATTGTTTTAAGGAAAGGGATCATTGGAAAATTGATGTTAAAAAAGCAAAGAAATATGGCTTGGAAGGTAAAATATTAAGAACAATAAAAGAAAAAGGTAAAGTAAAAGTTGGTAAAAAAATTGTAAGGCTTAAGCAAATTGCAAAAAAAGTAGAGGGTAGGAAAATTGTTTACTCTGGAGACACAAAACCATGCAAGCAATTGTTTAAAATAGCAAAAAATGCTGATTTGCTTATTCATGATGGAACCTTTGTTGAATTGCCAAGCCTAGAAAGGCCACACTCTTCTGCAGTAGAAGTTGCAAAGCTAGCAAAAAAATATAAAATTAAAAAATTAATCTTAACGCATTTAAGTAGAAGATATAAGACAAGCAAAGAAGTTTTAGATGCAGTTAAACCTATTTTTAAAAACGTTGTTGTAGCTGAAGATTTGATGAAAATAACTTTAAAATGATTTTATGAATGTAGAAAAAGTTATTGAATTGTTAAAGAAAAACTATCCAAATGCAAAATATTATTTAAACTTTTCCAATCCTTTAGAGCTTATGGTTGCAGCAATTTTGTCTGCCCAAGTTAGAGATGAGGTTGTAAACGCAACAACACCAAAGATTTTTAAAAAATATAAAACTGCAAAAGACTATGCTAATGCTGATTTAAAAGAATTTACAAAAGAAATAAGTGCTGTTACATTTGCTGGAATGAAAGCAAAAAATATTATAAATGCTTGCAAAATTCTTGTAGAAAAATATAATGGAAAAGTTCCTGATAAAATGGAAGATTTAACGTCTTTGCCCGGGATTGGAAGAAAAACTGCTAACACCATATTAATAAACGCCTTTAACAAAGTAGAAGGAATTCCTGTAGATACGCATGTAATAAGATTATCCTTTAGACTAGGGTGGACTAAGAGTAAAAAACCAGAAGAAATTGAACAAGATTTAATGAAGATTATACCTAAGGAAGATTGGAAAAAAATTGCTTATATGCTAAAAGCTCATGGTAGAGCAGTTTGTCAAGCTCCTATACCTTTTTGTAGTAAATGTTTTTTAGATAAAATTTGTCCAAAGAATGGGGTAAATAAGAGGCTATAAAATGAAAATTATATTTTTAGGTGTTGGAGAGGCTTTTGATGAAAATAACTCATGCACTTCTATATTAATAGAATCAAAAACAAATATACTACTTGATTGTGGTTTTACAACGCCTTATCAATTATGGAAATATAACACAAACCCAAACTTTTTAGACGCAATTTATATTAGCCATTTTCATGCTGATCACTATTTTGGTATTCCTGCAATATTTCAAAGAGCTTGGGAATATGGAAGAACAAAACCATTTACAATAATTGGACAAAAAGGAGCAAAAGAACAAGTAGAAAAACTTTTACAATTAGGATATAAAAATTTTTTGCCTAAATATAAATTTCCAATAAATTATATAGAAGTTGAAAATAAAGAAAATATAAAATTTAATGATTTAATTTTAGAATTTTTAGAGATCAAACACTCATCAAGAAATTTTGCTATAAAGATATCAGATAATGGAAAAACAATATTTTACAGTGGAGATGGCGAGTTATCAGAAGAAAAAAAGTTTTATTATAATTTAGATTTGCTAATACAAGAAACATATTTGTTAGATGTTAAAAAAGAAGGTCATACTAATTTAATGGATTTAATAAAGTTTGTAAAAGATAATAAAATTAAATTAACTGCTTTAGTTCATTTAAACAGAGATTTTGCAAAAGATAAAGAAAAAATTCTAAAAATCATAAGAGAAAATAATGTAAATATTATTTTACCAGAAAACTTACAAGTAGTTAAATTGTGATTTAATGCCAGAAGAATTAACTGAAAGTTTTTGTCAAAAAATAGTTAAAGAAATGAAAAATGTTAAAATAAAGCATCCTTTGTACGTTATACAAAAGCATGCAGCAACCCATCTTCACTATGATCTTAGGCTTGAATTTGATGGTGTTTTAAAAAGTTGGGCTGTTCCAAAAGAACCTACATTAGCTGAAAGTAAAAAAATTTTAGCTATTCAAGTTGAAGACCATGCAGTTGAATATGGAATGTGGGAGGGTATTATACCGCCTGGCAACTATGGAGCTGGAAAGGTAGAGCGTTGGGATATTGGGACATTTGAAACTATAGAAAGAAAAGAAAATAAAATTGTTGTAAAAATAAATGGAAAAAAATTAAAAGGAATATATTGCCTAGTTAAATTTAAACCTCCAAACAATTGGTTGTTTTTTAAAAAGGAATGATTAAATGGAAATTCGCTTAGGCCCTAGCGGCATTCCAATTTCTACTAAAGAAAATTCAACAATAGAAGGTGTTAAAAGGGTTGTAGAACTAGGTTTAAATGCTCTTGAAGTAAGCTATACTCACGGCATTCACATGTCCATAAAAACTGCAGAGGAATTAGGAAAGATTGCAAAAGATTTAGATGTAGAGTTATCAATTCATGTCCCATATTTTGTTAACCTTGCAAGCTTAAATAAAAAAATAGTAGAGGCTAGCAAGAAAAGAATAATAGATTCTTTAGAAAGAGGAGTTGCAATGAATGCTACAATAGTTGCTGTTCATGCAGGTTATTATGGTAAAGATAAGGAAAAGGCAATAGAAATGATTTTTGAAGCTTGTAAAGAAATAACTGAATTAATAGAAAAAAATGGCTGGAACATTGAATTTGGATTAGAAACAATGGGAAAACAAAAATCATTTGGAAGTTTAGATGAAATAATAAATTTATGTAAAAATTTAAAGCATTTAGTTCCATACTTAGATCCTGCCCATATTTATGCAAGACAAGGTGGTAAAATAAATTATAGAGAAATTTTTGATAAGTTAGAAGTTTTAAAATTAAAAAAATATCATTCTCATTTTTCTGGAATAAAATATTCTTTAGTTGGAATAGGTAAAGGAAATGAAAAACAGCATGTTCCTATAAATGAAGCTGGCCCAGATTTTAAAGAATTTGCTAAAGAAATTTTAAAAAGAAAAAAAGATATAACAATAATTTGCGAAAGCCCTATTTTAGAATTTGATGCACTTAAAATGAAAAAATTAATTGAAGAACTAGGATACAAATTTTAAACATAGTTAAGCTTTCCAAAATCTGTGTACATAGTTAATTTATTACGGCCATCACTTTTTCTTGTGATGCCTAATAGCTTAGCTTCAACACCAAAAGACTCAGCAATATCTATTATGTTGTCAGCAACATCAAGGCTTTTTACTACATACTCAACTCCAATACCGCAGTTAAAATCTTTATGCATATTCCACCAAGATTCACCAGATTCCTTTT
>JAWBOD010000008.1:0-11031 GCA_039000735.1 Candidatus Aenigmatarchaeota archaeon
CATAACAATAAGTATTATGGCTATAACTTCGCTTTGGCCTTTCATATGATATATTTATTATTTATTATTATTATCTTCTACGTAAACTATTTCACCAATGTTAAACGATTCTACCTGATCTTTATTCGTTTCTTTTTCTGTTTCTTCTTTATTTTCAGCCTTTATTGTACTTGCTAATGCTTGGCCAAAAGCATTTAACCTTTCTTCTAACTCTAAGGACTTCTTAGCAATTTTATCAAGAATATAACTTACATCATTTTTTTGCTTTTCTAATTTTGCTTCTAATCCCGGGTTAGGAGAAGTTACATGCGTGAAAATATCGTTGCAAATCTTTTCAATGCTTTCTAGTTTAGAACTAATTAAGCTTTTAGATTCATCATCACTTTTTCTTTTTTCCATTTCTATAGAAGCGCCTAAAGAAATAAAATTAATTATAATCATTATTATAATAGATTCAATAAGCTGAAGACCGTAAAGTTGTAGGGTTGTTAAGGCTATTGTAATAGCAAGTGTAAACAAAAATAACATTTTTAGCATACAATTTATTGATTTCTAAAAGAATTTAAAGATTATTTAACTTTTAGTTTGTCATCCCATTTTCCTTCGTCAACTTCTTTTAAAATTTCTTTTGGTGTTTTTCCTTCAATATATACGCCAAAACTTACACAACTTGCAACAACCTGTTTAACAGCCTTTTTTAAATCATCAGTTTTTAAATCATCTAACTTCATTTTTGCAATTTTTACAATTTTTTCAAAGGGCAAACTTTCTTTAAATTCTTCTTTTACACCGTCTTTTTCAAATACTTTAAATGGTGCTTTTGCTAACTTTTGTACTTTTAATTCTTTTTTAATCAATGCAGCTACAGAAGGAGTGCCTACAGTTACTTTAAACTCTTTTGTTACAGGATCGATTTCAATTGTTACCGGAACTTGCATTCCAGCAAACTCTTTTGTTTTTTCATTTATCTCTGCTATGACTTGTCCAATGTTTACTTTTGTAGGTGCTAATGAAGGTCCTAAGGGCGGAGCTGGTGTTGCTTTTCCGCCTTCAACTAATGCTTTAATTGTTATCATTTATTTTCACCTTTTTGTTCAGACTTTTCAGCAGATTCTATAAGCCTAGCAGATTCCATTGGTATTGTTATTGGTATAGGTATTGCTGCATCTAAAAGCTCTATTGTTAGTTCTTCTTTTGCTTCATCTACTCTAGTTACCTTACCCTTTTCATTTTTAAATGGGCCACCAATAACTTCTATTATATCTCCTCTGTTAATTTTTATCTCAACTTTTTTAATTTCTAAAAATCTTTTAATATCATTCATTGAAACCTCTTTTTTAATTATGCCTTTAATGTGTGGAACTCCTTTTATTACTTCATTTATGGCTTCCGGTTCGCCTTCTAAGAAAATATAGCCTTTTAATTCACCTGGATGAAATATAGATTTTATTGCTAAACCTTTGCTCTTAATTTTACTAGTTAATGTTTCAATTACAGCATTTTCTCTACCTACAGTTGTTCTTACAGTGCTTATCATTTAAGTCACCAAAAAGTATAACAAAAATATTATAAAACCTATCATACCAATTAAAACAATTCCAAAAATTGTTATTTTTACAGACGATATAAACTCGCTTTTATCTGGCTTTTTAGCAACTTCTACAACTCTTTTATAATTTGTAAATTTATTTTTTAGTCTTTCAAAAATTCCAGGACCTTTAGGTTTTTCTTCTTTTTTAGTTTCAACATTTTGCTGCGTTTGTATTTTTGTTTCTTCCATTTTAACACCTAAGAAAATAAACAATATTACAAACAATACTATTTAAATGCTTTTGCTTTTTACACAAATTCTATTCCAAGTATTTTCTCGATTTCTTTTTGTTTTTCCTTTGAGAAAAATTCACTTGTATAAGCTAGCGGTGCTTTTACTCCTGTTATTATTAGCAATGCTCTAACTATATCTCCTAGTTCTTTTGAAATTTGTGCACCCCATATTATTTTTGCATCAGAATTTATTTTTGTTGAAACAGCTTCTACAATTTCTTGGCACTCTCTTATTGTAACATCTGTTCCACCAGAAACATTTACTAATGCTCCCGAAGCACCTTCTATATCCACATCTAACAAAGGATTGTTTAACGCTTTCTCAACAGCTTCTACTGCTCTATTTTCTGTGTCTGATTCTCCCATTCCAATCATTGCTATTCCACCATTAGTCATAACAGCTTTAATGTCTGCAAAATCTAAGTTAACTAGGCCTGGTTTTGTAACAAGTTCTGTTATTCCTTTTACTGCGTTAACGAGAATTTCATCACATATTTTAAACGCTGAAACAATTGAAACATCTGGTACAATTTCCAAGAGTTTGTCATTTGGTATAACTATTAAGGTGTCGACAACTTTTTGTAATTCATTTAAGCCTCTTCTTGCATTTTCCATTCTTTGCTTACCTTCCATCGAAAAGGGTAAGGTTACCACACCAACAGTTAATAAACCCATTTTCTTTGCAATATCAGCAATTACTGGAGAGGCACCTGTTCCTGTTCCACCGCCAAGTCCACAAGTTATAAAAACCATATCTCCTCCTTTTAAAACGTCTTTAATATCTTCTCTGCTTTCTCTTGCTGCTTCCATGCCAATGTTAGGATCTGCACCAGCACCTAAGCCTCTTGTTAAATCTCTTCCAAGCAAAACTTTTTTCTCCGCATCCGTATAAAGTAAGTCTTGAGCATCTGTGTTAGCTGCTATAATTTCTGCGCCAACTATACCAACTTGCATCATTCTTGAAACTGTATTATTACCTGCACCACCAACCCCAATAACTTTTATTTCTGCTTTTCTAGTTTCTAGCAATTTTCTTAAATCTTCATCAGTATCAGAAATTTTTCCTGTGCCTTCTATCGATCTTACAGCCATAGCAACCTCCTGTTTATTTTTTAGAAAATATCTTTAAAAAATTAATTGAAATCTTATAAATTAAAATATAATAATTAAAACTAAAATTTAAATAATTTTCAATTAAGTTATTAATTATGAGTGAAAAAATGTTAAGGTGCGTAAAGGATTTTGTAGAAAGTGAACCTGTTAAAACTGAATTAAAAAATATTATTTTATATGTTGGACAAAAAATTGAAGAAACTGGCTACAAGTATGTTAACGCACCATATTACACTTCTAACACTTTTATTAATTTGTTAGTTGGTTCAAAAATCCTTCAAAAAGGTAGCAGAGATTTAGTTACATTAACAGAGCGTGGTAAAGAGATATACGAATTATTAAAAAAAGAAGAAACAACACTTAGCGATTATTAAAATAAACTTTATTCCTTAGGCTTTTCAAAACTTTCAACAAACTTTACTTTTTCAAAACCTAAAATCTTTATAATATCATCAGAAATTTTTTTCTTAAATAACGGATTTATTAAGGGTGGAACTTCAATTTCAACTTCCTTTTCTTTTATAATAGGCTTGCATTTATTTTCATCTATTCTTGTATAAATATTTACTAAAGCTTTTATTTTATCTTCAATGCTTTCAATTTTTTCCTTTATTTCTAAATCATATATTAAAACTTTTCCTGCTAAAGGATGGTTAAAATCTACTCTTACTCTTCCTCCAGAAACAGAAAGAACTCTACCTTGCATATTATCTGCATTAATTAGCATTCCAGGATAAGGATTTGTGTTGTGCTTTTTAAATTCTGATAGCGGGACTAATTTAATTAACTTAGGGTCCCTTTCACCAAAAGCATCTTCTGGTTTAAGTTCGATTGTTTTCTTTTCACCAACTTGCATTTCAAGTAATGCTTTGTCAATTCCTTTTAATGTAAAATTAACACCAACAACTATTGATACATTTTCTCCTTTATCAAATTCTATTCCAGTTTCCTTTACTTTTCCAGAATAGCTTACTTTTATAAAATCGTTTATTTGCATGCAATTATTTGGAATGATATATTTATAAGTCTTTTTATAATCCAAAAGAATTTAAATTAAAGTTACAATAAAATAAATATGGAGATAAATGAATTTTGTTCTTTGTTAAAGGAAAGCAAACAATTTGATGATCTTGAAATAAGAATAATAAGAGCAATGCTTATACTTACCAATAGAGATATTGTAAAGGCTGATGCAAATCTTATAGCAAAAGAAGCTGGAATTTCTGTTACAAATGCTTACAAATATCTTTATTCTTTACAAAGAAAAGGATTAGTTGAAAGCGGCCAGAATAAAAATAAAGTTTTTTGGTTAGCAAGATCTACAAATCCATTTCCAAGAATAATGAGTTACGTTAGCAAAGATTATTTAAGGCTTAAGGAATTATTTTCAAAGTTAGAAAATCAGTATAACGAATTTTTAGAACTTAGAGGAAAAGTTATATGGCAAGGTGAAAAGGCTTACGAGCAATATGAAGGAGATTTTATTAGTAAAGCTGCTTTACTTTTTGATTTAGCAAACGAAGAAATTCTTATAACAACTGATAAGTTTTATGATGATATCGTTTTGTTAGAAGCAATTAAAAGAGCAATACAACGTGGAGTAAAGATAAGAATAATCGCATCAGAATTGCATCCAACCATGCTTGCAAACCTTAGAAAAATTGGAATTGAAATGAAATTAGGAAGAGCAATGCCTTACATGATTGTTGTTGACGGGAAGCATGGAATGACTGTTGATGAAACTGAGAAAGGAATATGGTTTTTAAATTGTAAAACAGATTATAAAAATAAATTTGAAGAATTTTGGGAAGCGTCGCATTACATATGATTATCCCAAATACATCTTTTAGCTTTTCTAGCTTTGCTTTCTAAATTTAAAAATAAATCAGAATATTTGATATTTGGTTCAATTTCTTCAAATTTTGCTAAGCCAAGCCTAATCATTTCAGCGTTTACAAACAAACCATCAACATAAACGTATCTTAACAACCTTCCATATTCGTCTCTTTCTTTAAAATCTTTTTCAAGTCTAACGATTTTATCTTTAATTAATTCTTTTAACTTTTCTTTGGCATCTAAATAGCAAGGCTCTCCAATTTCAGGTGCATCTATTCCAATTAATCTTACACTTTTACCATTAATTTTAAACGTATCACCGTCAACAACTTCAGAAACTACCTTATAATTTTCAATATAATTCCATAATAAATAAATTAACAAAGTAATAATTACAGCAATTAAAAAATTTTTCATAAAGCTTTTTAATTTTGTAAACTAAAATAATTTTTTAACAACTTAAGTGGTTATAAATATGAAATATTTCATTGATCATGAAACTCAAAATATTATAAAGGACATTATAGAAAAATTAAATTTTAATCACATAAAATTTGAAAATTTAATATGCATTAAAAGTGTAGGTTCAAAAAGTAAAAGAACTATAGCTAGGATTCATGGCTTACCAAAAATAATGCAAGTTGCATTAAATTCTAAAGCATTTTATGTTATAGAAATAATTTCTGAAAATTTTGATAAATTAAGCTACCAAGATAAAATAAAAACATTAATACACGAGCTTATGCACATACCAAAAAATTTTGGCGGAGGGTTTAGAGGTCATAGGAATTTTGTTACCAGGAAAAAAGTTGAAGAAAAATTTAAGGAATACTTGAATTTTATTCAATAAGTATTCCTGGCTTTTCAGGCTCGGCTATTAAGGCTTTTGGATGATCTGATTTTTCAGCAGGAATAATCTTTATTTTGCATTTTAACTCTTTTTCAAGGAAGTCTTTTGATTCTTCCAAATGCTTTAATTCATAGCCTTTTAAGAAAAGTTCTTCTGTAATTCTTTTCTTTTTTAGCTTAGAAATATAAGCTGAAACTTCTTTTTCCAAACCTTTATGTTTAGCTATAATTTCTTTTACATCCAGTCCTTGTAAAACATCATTGTAAACCTCGTATTTCCAAGTTGGTGCAACAAATATTGTTATTTTAGTTGGTGTTGTAATTTTTGACAATCTTTTAATTTCTTCAACATCCCTAATAATTCTTTTTAGCTCTTCTTCTGCAGCTTCTTCTTTTAACCTAATTAATTCAGGATTAAAATTTGGCCAATTTTCAAATATTATAGATTTTTCATTTCCTAGCTTGCTCCAAAGTTCTTCGCAAGTGTGAGGTATAAATGGGGTTAAAAGTTTTAACCAAGTTTTTAAGAAATCTAAATTAATTTTTTTGCTCCTTTTCTTATACCATTGAACATCATTTAATATCGTAAAGAAGGCAAAGTTTGCAGCTTTTTTAATTTCATTTTTTTCAAGAGCATTTGTAATAGCTTCTACTGTTCTGTTAATTCTAGATTCTAACCATCTGTCTATATGTTCTTTTTCAGTTTTAGTTTTGTTTAAAAATTTATTAAAGAGCTTATAAAAGTTTTCTAAGTGCTTTTTATAGATTTCACATTCTTCATTTTTCCAATCAAAATCTTCCCATTGATTTGCTCCATGTGCTATATAAAGTCTTAAAGTATCAGCCCCATAGTTATCTATAGCTTCGTCCCAAAAAACAACATTACCTAAATGTTTTGAAAGTTTTTTACCGTAGGCAATTAAATGCCAATTAACAAAAATTCCTTTGGGCCATAAATTTTCAGGAAATATAGCAACATGATTCATAATAAAAAGTGGAAAATGGGCTGCTTTGTGTTCTTTGCCACCGGCATTTAAATCTAAAGGATACCAATAAAGAAACTCATTTCTAATTTTTTCCCAACATTCATTTTTAGCTTTACCTTTACTTAAAAATACGTAATCAAAAAATTCATCTGTTATATCGTTTAAACTTATTTCTCCAAGATTAAAGTATTTTGAAACTATATAAAAGGCCATATAAATGGTTGAATCAGACAAAGCTTCAATAATCCAATCTTCTTCGAAAGGAAACCTTGTTCCTAATCCTCTTTTTCTTACACATGGCCTTGCTTCTAACCAATCTATTATTGGCGGTAATTCTTTTTTATATTCAGGTGGATAAAAGTTCATATTTTCTATGCATTTTTTTGCTAATTCCTTTAATTTTATATTTCCATAATCTATAAACCATTGTCCTTTAACAAGCTTAATTACAACTTCACTTCCGCATCTGCAATGTATCGGTTTAACAGAAAGTTCATACATCATGTCAGCATTTCCAGTTCTTTTTAACCAATTGGTAACTTCGTTTTTAGCTTTTGAAGCTTGCATACCTCCAAACATCGGTATTGAATCAAGCATTTTTCCATAAAATTCAATTTTATAAAGCTCATTGGTTGCATCCTTTATTTTTGGGTCTTGATGATATTTTATTCCGTATTTTTCTAAAATTTCTTTTGCAGGAATTTCTCCAAAACCAGGAGACTTAACAACTTGTATTGGTTTAATATCAGGAGCAACTTTATTAAGATAAATATAATCAAAAGGATCGTGAGAAGGAACGCTCATTACTATTCCGGTAGCCTCATCCATATCAACAAAATCACCAGCAAGAATAGGAACTTCTTTATTTGTAGCAGGGTTAAAAACTTTTTGATTTAAAAATTCTTCACCAGCCAATTCTTCTAAAATCTTTACATTTTTTTCAAGGTATTTTAATTTTTCTACTGCATTTTCAGAAATTATCCATTCTTCGTTATCAACTTGAGCTTTAACATATCTTCCGTTTGGATTGACCCAAATATTTGTAACACCAAATACAGTTTCAGGTCTCATTGTTGCTGCTGGAAAAATAGTTTTTCCTTGCTTAAACTTAATTACAATAAAATCTTTTATTTGAGCTCCTGACCATTCTTGAATATCCATTTCAGCAGAATCTAAGCTAACAGGATGATCACAATCTGGACACCAAGGAAGTCTATAATCTTTTTGAATTAAATAACCAGAATTTTTAAGCTTTTTAAATTGCCATTGAATGAACTTGTTGTAATGAGCATCAATTGTAGAAACTACTGCTCTATAATCTAAAGATAAGCCAATTTTTTTAAAGGCCTTTATCATAATTTTTTCAAGATATTTTTCAACGTCTAAAGGATTTTTAAATTTAACAGCATCTTTAGGAGAAATTCCGTATAATTTTGCATTTTTTAAATCTTTTTCAACGTCGTTAAGAATTTTTTGACATCCAAGACCAGTTGCATGAAAGCCTATTGGAAAGAAAACATTAAAGCCTCGCATTCTTTTATACCTTGCAATTACATCAGGCAATACATAAGATCTTGCATGGCCAACATGTAAAGTTCCAGATACTGTTGGATAAGCAAAAACCATAAAATATTTTTTTCTATTATCTTGATTAGCTTCATAAATTTTTAATTCTTCCCATTTTGCTTGCCATTTTTCTTCTATTTTTTTAAAATTCATAATCCCAACTCATTTGATATTTTTTGTAATGCCCTTAAAGATATTTCAAAAAATTTTTCTTTAGGAATTCCTATTTGTTCGCAAAATAAAATATTTTCTCTACTGCAATTTCTTGCAAAGTCTTTTTGCTTAAACTTCTTTTTTATGCTTTCAACGCTTACATCAGCTAATTTTTTTGATGGTGTAACTAATGCACATGCAATAATTAAACCTGAAATTGCATCAGCAGCTATTAAAGCTAATTCCATTTTTGTTTCTGGTTTTAAGTCTAAGTTATCAAAGTTATGTGTTTTTATGGCTTTTATCATTTCTTCATCTAAAACATCTTTTAATATGTCGGGAGCTAAGGTACAGTGTTTTTCTGGTTCAGGACATTTTTCAAAGTCTATATCGTGCAATAAACCAACTAATTTCCACTTTTCAGGATTTTCATTTAAATATTTTGCTGTTTCTTCCATTATTGCTTCTACTGCATACATATGCTTAAGTAAATTCTCCTTAGTAACGTGTTGCTTTAATAAGTTTAAAGCACTTTCCCGGTTCATAATATCAGTTATAAATTTATAAGATATATAAATAAATAAAATCATTATGCCCTCGTAGCTCAGTTTGGATAGAGCGCTTGACTTCTAAGTTTAGCTTAGAAGTTCGGATAGAAGATGAAGAAATCAAGAGGTCGCGGGTTCAAATCCCGTCGAGGGCATACTTTTCCGATGATTAATAAAGTTATGTAAAACAATAGCAAACTTTTTATCCCTTCTAAAACAACTAATATTATGACAAGAATTATTTCAGTTATTTCTGGTAAAGGCGGTGTAGGAAAAACAACTTTAGTTTCAAACTTAGGTGCAGCATTAGCAAAGAAAGGAAAAAACGTTATAATAGTAGATGGAAACGTTACAACACCAAATCTTAGTTTACATTTAGGAATTCCTTTTTATCCTGTTACTTTACATGATGTTTTAAAAAAGAAAGCTCCAATCGAATCTGCTATATATCATCACCCAGAAACTGGTTTAAGAATTATCCCAGCATCATTATCAACAGAAGCATTAAAAGATGTAAGCATGGAAAAATTTCAAGCATCTTTATTAAATCTTTTAGGTAAGGCAGATATAGTTATAGTTGATTGTGCTGCAGGTCTTGGTAAAGAAGCTTTAACTGCTATGAGCGTTGCAGATGAATTAATAATTGTAACTAATCCAGAATTGCCAGCTGTTACTGATGCATTAAAAGCAATAAAATTAGCAGAAGAAAATGGAACAAAGGTTTTAGGTGTGGTTGTTAACAGAGTAAAAGGATTAAAACATGAATTATCTTTAAATGAAATAAAAGCTATGTTAGAAGTTCCTATAATATCTGTCATTCCAGAAGATATGGCTGTCCCAAGATCTATTGCAAAAAGAATTCCTGTTATTCATCATAAACCAAACAGTAAAGCATCTATAGAATTTCATAAATTAGCATCCAGAATAGTTGGCGAACCTTGGGTTTCTGTAAAAAGAAAAAGTTGGTTAGAAAGATTGTTTTTCTGGCTTACTTAATAATCTTAAATTAAACTTTTCTTTAATTACCCTTTTAAAGCTTTCATGCTTTTTTTCCATAATTTCTATTATATCGTCTAAAAACAAACAAGGTAAGATTATTAATATAAAATAAAGAAGTATGCTTAATCCTAAATTTGAGACTATGTAGCCTTCTTCTAAAGACTTAGAAAAATTAGTTTTTAAAGGTACAGATAATTCAAAGTTTAATAAATAGTAATTATTACTTAATGGATAAAATAAAGCAATTCCAGGATTTCCAAACATATCTATAAAAGTATGGCTTGAAAGAAACACTAGCAGTAGTATGGAAAAACCTTTAAAATTATACTTAGATTTAAAATTAAAAGCTAAAAATATTATTGCTAATGGAAATAAAATGGTAACAAAAATATTATGAAAACTAGCCCTTTCTACTCCAATAAAATGATCTAGATCTATTAAAACAGTTAAAAATCCTGCTAGTAAAATACTTTCTATCTTATGCTTAACATGAACTTTTGCTGCTAATGCTGCTATTACTGGAAATACAAAGTGAAATAGCGAATCCATTTAATCAACTATTATTTCAAATGCAATAACAGGTTTTTCTAATTTCCAACTTTCTAATACTTTAGGATGAATTTCACCAAAAAATCCAATTGATTTATTATCTACTATTATTTCTCCACATCTTGTTTCTATAAAGCTAGGATGATTTAATTCTTTTATAATATAAGCTAAATTCATATTTTTTAATAAAGCCTCTATAAAAGATTTTATTTCAGTTAAGTTTGCATTATCATAAGAAATTACGCCAGCTAATTTTCTTGTTTGCTTAGTTTTAGTTTCAGATGTTTCATCAATTTCTATGCAGTCACCTATTTCAAATATTTTTTGTGGGAAATCTCTATGCTTGTTTAAAGACAATATTTTTAATAAGCATGGCAAAAGCCATGTTCTACAAATAGAATACTCGCTAGATACAGGGTTTAGCAGTTCTACTGCTGTGCCTTCTAAATTCATTTTTTTAAAGTTATTTTCTTCACTTGTTAAAATAAAACTAATAACTTCTTGAAACCCTAAGCCTATCATAACTTCTCTTAATTTTTTAGAAAGCTTTTCCATTTCATTTTCTTTCCCAATACTTGCAATTTTTGGTAAAACTGGCTTAATATTAT
>JAWBOD010000009.1:0-10852 GCA_039000735.1 Candidatus Aenigmatarchaeota archaeon
ATTTAAAACTTGATATTATTTTTCCATTAAAATAATGCTTTCTCTAATTTTTCCAACTTTTATTGTTCTTGCTCTTGTGCACCAAGAATTTCTTGCAACTAAAATTTTATTTATTTTAAATCCTATTTTCTCAGAAAGTTCAGCTATTATTTTATCTGCTTCTACTACTCTATCTGGATAGCAACCGCCGCCTATAACTATTGCTAATTTTGCTCTTTCTTTGCATACTCTGTACATTTCTTTTAAGGAAATGAAAATATCTTTAAAATAAGCTTTAGCCGATAATGGTAAATTTTCATCTAAGCCAATGTCACTAACACTTATGTCTTCAACTCTAGAACCAATATAAGATTTTATTTCAGTTTCAGGAAACCCTAGGAAAGACATTTCTATTTTATAAATTTTTGTATATTCTATTTTGTTTAAATATGGTGGTGATGTTATAACTGCATCTACACAACCGCTTTCTAAACTTAAGTTTCTCGCATCTCCTAATTCTACTCTTGCTTCTATTGGCCTCATGTTTAAGCTTTTTAAATCTTTAAACATTTTCTTAACTTTATACTTAAAGTATTTTTTTAATGGCGGTTTGCCTTTCTTTTCGATTTTAATAACTGCACCGTCTTTTATTGCCCAACTAGCCTTTATTGCAGAATCTATTAAAGCCAACAAAAGAAAGTTTCTTATTTTTTCATTTTCTATTTCTAAAATTTTATTTTTATAAAATATTACATCTTCTAAAGTATATTTAGAAAAAACTTTTTTTATGTATTTTTCTTTAGGCAAGTATTTAGGCCTTTCAAATTTCCATTTTAATGCATTAGAAATTGCTTTATTTAATTCTTCTAAATCATAATTTTCAGTTTTTACTTTTGAAACAAAAACAAAAAATGGTGAAACATCAAAACCAATAGAATTTATTCCTCTTTGTTTACATGTCAACAAAGTGGTTCCCACACCACAAAAAGGATCTAAAACAAAAGAATTTTCATTTAGCTGAAATTTATCAATAAATATATCAACCAATTGCCTTGAAAAACCTTCTTTAAAATAGTACCAATTATGTATTGGTTCTTTTTTGTTTGGAATGAATGTTACTAATTTTTTAAATTCAGAAGCTTGAAAAAAATTCACTTTAACCAACTTCCTAAGGAACTTTGCTTTGAAGATGTTAATGTTTTAATAACTTTTTCTACTCTATCTTGTGAAAATTCGTACTCGTCAACCATAAATTTTAAAATTTTTTCTGGTTGAACTTGGCCAAAGTTAATTTTAACATTTTTATCTACTGGCGGGTTTAAATAAAAATTATATATTTCTTCAGCTGGAATTTCATAATTCCAATTAACTTTTTTCAAAACATTTTTTAAAGTTTTTTCTTTTTTAACCAATTCTAAAGCTTTTTTTGGACCATAACCACGTATTCCTGGGTTATAATCTGAACCAACAAGCAAACCTATGATGATTAATTGCTCTCTTGTAATTTTTAAAGAATTTAAAACATCGTTAAGCTCTATTAATTCCGGTCTAATTTCTATGTAAACATCTTGATTTGGTAATTTTCTTTTTCCAGTCATTGATAAATTTCTTATAAGTCTTGGAGAATTAAATAATAAGCTATCGCTATCTTGACTTGAAACACCATATACTAAACCTTTTTGACATAAATAAGCACATTGTGCCTCACCTTCACAAGGAGCCTGAACAACTGGAATACCCATATAACTTAATAAAGTTTTAGATTGCTCTATCATTTCTTCAGTTAATTTAGAAGTCATTTGAGCTGCTTTTCTTGCTTCTTCTTCGTAACCCATTGCTAAAGCGGTTTTCCATTTTATTTCAGCATAATCCTTTAACATTTTACGTTCTTCAACTGTTAGTTTTTTAAATTCATGTGGAGGGCCGTCAAAAACGTATACAAGCTTTAATCCGTTTTCAATAAGCTTTGCCGACCTGTAAAAAATTCCACTTAAGTGGCTTGTTATTCTTCCTTTCGAATCTTTTAATGGGGTACCATCTGGTTGTCGGATTATGCTAAGAAATTGATGCAACCATAGAAATGCATCTACAGCTATTGTTTTTCCTGATAAATTTTCTATTTCTATCTCTTTTTTTGGTAATATATCAAATATTTGTACTCCCATAATTATAATAAATAGCTAAGATTAGATAAATCCTTCATAAGTCTTCTTATAAATAGGATCATTTTCTAGCTCTTTCATATTTCTTTGGTAAAGGTCAGAATTAATTTTTTTATTAAACTTTTTCTCCCAATCTTCCAATGACAAAGAATATTTCTCTTGTATCTCATCTCTATACCATTGTGGTATAACGTTAAATGCACAAAATGGAACTATTCTACCATCAGGTTGAGCATAATGAATACAACATTTTTTTACACGTTCAATGTCATAGTTCCACAAGTCCATAAAATGCATCATTCCAACAAAAAGAGATTTGTGATGAAGTTTACCCAAAGCATTGTAATCTCCATATCTTAAAATATTAAACAAAATTCTAGAGATTTTCAAACCTTTTGGTTGTTTTTTCTTATCTATAAAGCTATTTAATTTTGTAATAATTTTAAGTGTTGTGTAAATCTTTTTATAACCTCTTGCTTGTTCAGCAAGCTCTTCTAAAAATTTTAAAAATCCTTCAACATTAAAAAATTTTGGTAAGGGAATTACTTTTTCTCCATCTAAAAATAAATAAGTGGCCATACCACATGCAGGATGTGCAGTAAGTTCGTATTTTGGCATATTGGTTAAGGCTTCAAAATAATGTGTTATTGGAGTAACTGTTGGAACAGGATACCAATCTTCTTTAGAAACCATGCCGTTTGTTTGTTCTTCTATTTTCTTTATAACATCTGGTATTGTTATTCTAAATTTTTTAACATCTGCCTTTGTTATTCTTCCTACTAAAGAAACTGGTTGATAATTTACTCCTCTTACAACATCCATATTCTTAATTCCAAATTTTAATATGTTTCCAACATCATGGTCATTAACAGTATTTATTACTGTAGGTACAAGCACTATTCCTATGTTTGCTTTTCTACAATTTTCAAGAATTTTAGGAATTTCCCAATGATTTTTTGGATTTGTTTTAGGTGTTGTGCCGTCAAAACTTAAATAAATTGTATTAACTCCTGCTTCTTTAATTTTTTTCGTAAATTCTAAACTTTGAGATAAGCGAATGCCGTTAGTATTTAATTGAACATGATCATAGTCTTCTTCCTTTGCAATCTTAATTATATCAATTATATCGTCTCTTAATAATGGCTCGCCACCAGTGTTATGAGCTAATAATTGTCCTAAGCCAGCGAAAAATGCTTGTGAATTTGGAACAGATAGGTCATAAACATATTTTGTTTTTGATTTTACTTTTCTTATTTTCCTTATT
The DNA here is from genome assembly GCA_039000735.1 of Candidatus Aenigmatarchaeota archaeon. Lineage (GTDB taxonomy): Archaea > Aenigmatarchaeota > Aenigmatarchaeia > Aenigmatarchaeales > Aenigmatarchaeaceae > JAWBOD01. Next base: position 3,406 of record JAWBOD010000009.1, read on the forward strand.
TTAAAAAATCCTATATTGCTATGAGAAATTTCATTGAGATTAGAATCAAATGGAATGCCAGTTTTATTGAAATAATCTGTTATAATCATCAAATTTTCCTTAGAAATTGATTTATCTTGTTTTATTCTCTCAAGTAAATGTTTAATTTGCATATTTTCAACTTTATTAATAGATAAATCCAATAACTGCTGTGTTATTAATATTCGAGAGTAAAGAGGTGAATGCTTTTCTTTAGAGAAGATATAGTATTTAAATTTCTTAGCTTCAGAACCATTAACATACCACAAAGCTTTAGAGAGTTGCTCTTTACCTCCAATAACAATTCTATATTTGTTTGATGACTTTAATATAAGTTGCCCTGTTTTTTCTATATGCGATTTAGAAGATTTTCCAAATTCGATTCGAGGAATTATTCCTAACTGAAGATGTAAAAGTACTAAATCAGAAGCCAAATTTCTACTAGAAGTATTATGATTAATTTCATATCCAGATTTACGCATTTTAACATTGCCGTCGCAATTAAAGTATGCTTTAAGAAATTCTTTTTTTAAGTCATTAGAAACGTTAAAAATTATCCATGGAATTTCTTTGGATAAAGAATCTTTATTTGCTTTCATAAGTCTAGAAAAAAATAGTTTATATAAGTATCCTTCTATATAAATTTGAACCTCATTTTTAAGTTTATCGACTCTTTCTCTATAGCTAGCATTACAAAAAATTTTCTTTAAACAAAATTTAAAATCATTTATAACTTTTTTCTCCTTTAAACCAAAAGAGAAAACTACACCATTTTTATAAGTACAACCTTTGCCAACATAATAGCCAAGTAGACGACAAAGTTCAGGTGTTATTTTTAAAATAATTGGCAATTTCTTTTCTTTTCTGGAATTAAAGTACCTTATAAATTTTCCTATTTTTACTTTAAGATATTCTCTCAACGGAACAGAATCGGAATTGATGAATCTTCTTCGAAATGTTTTATCATATATTTTCTTTTCCTTTTTACTTAAGTTGCACACTCTAATCTTATCTACATAATCATAACCAAATTTGAGTATTAAATCTACAAGATTTATTTCACGAATCGGATCTAATTGTGGAATGTTTAAACAACCAATTAAAATATCATTACATTTAAGTTCGGAAACTTTTTTAGGTACGATATTTCCATCATTATTTAATACAAAAATGCTATGAGAACCAGTAGTTGTTATTTTCCATCCATAAATAGTTTCAATTTCAAATAATTCCCCATTATTTTTATGTCTAATTACCGACTCTATTGGCCTAAAGGAGCATTTTAATTTCTCATCAATAGAAAGCACTTCCCATCCTTTTATATTTAATCTCTCATGAACTATAGGAGTAGAAAAGATAGATGGTTTTTTATTTTTCATGAGATTATCTATAAATTTACCAATTTCTATAGAATAAACAATACCAGAAGGTGATTTAACAAATATTTTTTCTTGAGGATGCAAACTTAATTGTACAGCATTGCAAGAAACAGGTTTTTCTTCTTTCATTTTCCTAAGCATCATTCTTATTTGATCTAAAGAAGGTTCATAAACGTAACCCATTGCTTTAGCGTAAAAAAAGCAATAAAAACATTGAAGGTCGCAACGATTTGTAACAACAACATTTCCTAGCGCAGTATGAGAAGTATGCATTTTACATAAACCACAGTTCATTGGACAAGGATTTTTTAATTCAACATTTGGATTTTGAATTCCCTTTCCATCATGATAAAAAGTCATAGCTTTTTTATACATTTCATAATCTCCCCAGTATAAATCTAAGAATTCACCGTGCTCAGAGCATTCTTTTTTTATCCAAACTTTATTGTTTTCTTCAAAAATGGTTGCCTTTAATATTTTTAAGCATTCTGGACAAATAGATTGTGTTTCTTTTATTACGTTCATAAATTTCAACTTTTGGAATTTTTAAAAAGATATAAAAGTTTATAAGCTTTAAATTATATAAAGTTATCGTGATGTTATGAATATCGAAACCATAGAAAAAGATATATACGCAAGTTTTGCAACAATAGCTTCAACTATAGGCTATTCAGAAATACATGGAAGAATAATTGCTGCTTTAATGGTTTCAGGTAAAAAATTATCTTTACAAGAATTAGCAAAAAAAACAGGTTATTCGATATCAACATTATCCTTAAGTTTAGATTTATTAGAGTTTTTTGGAATGATTAAAAAGGTAAAAAATGTTGGTGATAGAAAATTGTATATAGAACTTCAAGGAAATTTGCTAGAAGGCTTAAAAAGAGCATTTATAGTAAAAATTCAAAAAAGCATAAGTGATAGTTTAAATAAATTTAATGAATACAAAAAAATTTTAAAGAAATCTAAAGAAAAAAACAAGAAAAATGTAATTAATGTTTTAAACATTTTAGAAAATGAAATTAAAAAATTAGATAAATATATTAATGTTTTATCAAAGTTAAAATTTGCTTAAACTTTTCCAATATTCTTTGTTTTTAATGCAACCAGGATCTGGAGCCAAATAATCGTTAAAATAAGCAAAGGCTCTTGCTCTACAACCACCGCAAATATTTTTATATTTACAAACACCGCAATTTCCTTTTCTTTTACCAAATCTTAAAATTTTTAAAACATTTGAATTTAACCAAATATCTTTTAAATCATCTTTTAAAATGTTACCTACTTTTGTAGGAATGTAAACACAAGGTGTTACATCGCCGTTTGGTTGAATTGCACAGTAAACTCTTCCAGCACCACAACCACCAATAAATTCTGCAACAAACTTTAACGTCTCAAAACTTTCTAAAATGGAAGTATCACTTTTAAATAACTCTAAAGGAGCATTAAAATGAGAAGTTACAGGCATTTTAAAATTTTCAATACATACTCTTGCAAATTGAGGTGCGGTTGAAACAACCTCTAATTTACTTTTACCTAACCAATTAGAAAGTAACTTAAGTATTTCTTCTCTTTCATTTGGTGAAATATCTAATTTTATATTTTCCTTCCCTCTTCCAACAGGAATAAAATTAAATGCTACAAACCTATTAACACCAATTTTTTCTCCCAAATCTTTAATCTTAGCTATTTGGTTTAAATTATTTTTATTTACAGTAGTTGCAATGCATGTAACAAGGCCTTCATTTACACAATATCTTAAAGCATTAACTGTTCTTTTAAATAATCCATGAATGCCTCTAAAGTTATCATGGGTCTTTGCATCTGAACCATCTAAGCTAATTTCAACATATTCTATTCCGGTTTCTTTAATTTTTCTTGCAATCCTTGGTGTTATTAAAGTTCCATTGGTTGCTATAGCAACATACAAACCTTTTTTAACAGCGTATTTAGCAACATTAAAAAAGTCTTTTTCTACTAAAGGCTCACCACCAGAAAAAGCTAAAGATATTACATTTGCATCTACAAGTTTATCTATAACTTCTTTTCTTTGATTTGTACTTAGCTCTTTTGATTTTTTCCCGGCGTTTTGATAGCAATGCTTACACTTTAAATTACAGTTGTTTGTATAGTTCCAAACAACTAACAAAGGAAAAACAGTTTTTAATGGTTTTTGAAAACCATAAAACTCAGCAGATTTTAGCAAAGCATAAAGGCCTTTTTTAACATATTCTTCACCAAAATATTTTTCCATATCACTTAATGGTACTTTTAAAGAATTTTTTCCAAGATTTAATAACACTGAAAAAAACTTTGCTGTAACTAAACATCTTTCACATAAATTATTATTTTTATTGAAAAAATATTCTGTTATAATTTTTATTCTATCGTTTTTACATTTTTTACAGTAACCTGAAGACATTTTTAAAAATATTTGAGCTATTTTTCCTACAAATGGCAATGAAAGCGAATAAAAAGCATTAAACATAAATGTATATAAATTACTAATTTATTTAAATTAAAGTGATAAAATGAAACTTGGTATATGTCAAGTATGTGGAAGTATAGCTACTCAAACATGTAAGGTTTGTGGAGCTACTGTTTGTATAAAATGTATAACTACCAATGGCTGTAAGCTTTGCGAAGGAAAAAAGAAGGTTTAGCTTCATCTTTTTTATCCACTAAATTTCCTAAATTAAATACTTTGCAAAGCTTCTATTAAACCTGCTTTAATATCTTCTTCAGCTGGAAATCCTAATGCATTTTTAAATCTTTTTTGACCTGATGGTGTAATAAAACCTTTAGAAATTGAAATAAATTCATTTTCACCTTCAGGTGTTTTAGCTCTTTTTCTAGCTACCTCTAAAAACTTGTTATTTCCAAATTTGATTTCCTTTGTTTCAATTGTTTCAAATTCTACCATTTCTATACCTCCCTATTTTCTAATGTGATTTCTCTTTTAATTATATAAAATTAATTGTAATAAACATTTAAATATTTACTACTAGGTAGTTAAATAAGTGTAACGGACTCTACCTCAACCTCAGAAACACCTTTAATGCTTTTAATTTCGCTCTCTATTTTATCAGAACCTTCATCTGGAGCTATAACCAGTATTTTTAAAGCTTTTAGCCCAAATGCTATTGGCTCTACTTTAACATCTTGCACTTTTATTTTTTTAGAAATATCTTGCTTTAATCTTTCTAAGTCTATTTCTGGAGATTCTGGCAAAATTTTTAAAGTAATGGCTACATTTCCCATTAAGGACCCTCAAAATTACAAATAACACACTTGTAAGGATTAGAAAGCTTTTTACATTTTCTACATCTTATTATTGTTCCCTCACCGCAATTGGGGCATTTAAAAATAACAAAATCATCTTGACCAACAACATTTGTTCCACAACTTGTACATATAAGTTTCATTAAATTCACTTATAGATTAATATATTTAAATATTATATTTAGTGGTTAAATGCCTTATAAAATTGTTATTCCAAAAGTTAAAGTTGCTACAGGTCTTTATTCTCATTGGGATTCTGTAATAAAGATTAATAAAAAAATTTTAAATTGGATTAAGCAATCTAAAGGAAAAAAGCCTAAAAAAATTGTTTTAAATTCATTAGAAGAGGTTATTTTTAATTTAAAAAAAGAAAGAGATAACGAATGTTTAATTTCTAAAAAAGCTTATGAAAAATTAATTTCTCTTTTTCCTAAAAGAGAGCTTAGATTGGGTGGTAACGGCAATAATATGGGAAGGGCCTTATTTGAATTTGGTCTTGTTCCTTTAGTTTCTTATCCCATAAGACCAAAAAAACTTATGCTATCTTCTCCAGAATTTAATGTTGCAATTGGAAATAAATTAAAAAAACCTAAAGACGCAATAAGAAAAAATGATCCTGAGTTTGAGCACATTGTATTTGAAGCTAAAAAATGGAGAAGCATTTTTTCCTGGGATTTAATGTCTTCAAGAGGTATTTTTGATAAAGATTTTTTAAAAATTGCTTTTAATCCAAATTTAATAAAAATAGCAGTTATTAGCTATGCTCATTTACTTTTACCTAAATATAAGAAAAAAACTAATGAAATAATAGATTTTATAAAAACAAAAAGGCCAAAAATACATTTAGAATTTGGTTTAGGTTGTGAAGAATCAATGAAATATGCAATGGAAAAATTTTCAGAATATAATGCTTGTGATTCTTGGGGTTTAAATGAAAAAGAATGTAAAAATTATTTTAAAGCCAATTCTGAAAATATAAAAGATTTGACAGAAGCTACCCTTAATGCTATAAAAGAATATAATGTAAATAGAATATGTGTACATAGCCCTAAATTTGCATTTTCCATTTCCAAATACAACATTAAAAATGAGATAGAGGCATTAAAAACTGCTTGTCTTGTCTCAAACTTAAAAATATCTAACAAATTAAATTTTAATTACAAAGTAGCAAAAAAGAAGTTAGATAATTATAACTTTACTTTAATCACCTCTTTTTATAATCCACAACCTAAAAAAATAACTGGAATTGGAGACGTTTTTGCTGCTATACAGGCTGTTAAAATTTTTACTCAAACAAGCTAATTAATGCTTTTCTAAGTTCTTCTCCCTTAAGGCCTTGTTTTTTAATCTTTGCAATTTTTTTAGCTAATCTTTTTTCTTTTAGAACATTATATAGCCAAGCTTCAAAATCGTTTTTGTCGTCTCTAAGATGAAACTCTAAGCAGTCTGTAGGAACAATTTTTATTTGATTTGCAAACTCTTCTAAGCTATGAGCTATTTGTCCTACCCAACCTGATTGATTACAAAACCAGAAAGCTTGTTTTTCGTCATTAACAACAATCTTTGCCATTTTTACACCTCACAAAGCCTTTAAATACCTCTTTATATAAATATAGTTAGATTGCTCCTTATAAAGATGATGTGGAATTAAGATGATGTGGAATGCGAATTTTAATGATAGGCTGGGAGTTTCCCCCGGCTAAAACAGGTGGTTTAGGGACACACTGCTATGAACTTGTTAACAACCTTGGCGCAAAGTGTGTTAACGTAATACTTTTGATACCTAAAAGAACACAAAACGTTAAGCATAATATAAAAAATGTTGAAATTATAGAAATTGGTTCTGTTCCCATATTACCATATAATACAACAAAAGAGTCTACAGTAACATTTGAGAAAGGATATGGTTGGAATTTCTTTAAAGAGGTTGAAATTTTTAATAAAAAATGTGTTGAAACGGCTTTAAGAAGAAAAAATGATTTTGACATAATTCATTGCCATGATTGGATAACTGTAAATGCAGGAATTGAGATAAAGAAAAGAACAGGAAAGCCATTGGTTTTTACAATTCACTCAACAGAATATGATAGAACTGCCAATATTTATCCGTTAGATAGCATAATTGAAATTGAAAAAAGAGGAATTCAAGAAGCAGATGTTATTATAACAGTTAGCAAATCTATGAAAAAGCAACTAATAGAAAGGTATGGAGCTGATGAAAAAAAGATTAGAGTAATTTATAATGGCATAAATGTTTCTAGATACTTTGGTTTTAGTAATAAGAATAGAAAAAACATTGTTTTATTTTTAGGTAGACTTACTAATCAAAAAGGTCCATGGTTCTTTTTACATGCAGCTAAAAAAGTTTTAGAAATAAAAAAAGATGTTATTTTTGTTGTTGCTGGCCATGGAGATAAGCTAGCAGAATTAATAAAACTATCAATAGATTTGGGTATTGGAGATCATGTTTTGTTTACAGGCTATCTTACAGAAGAAGAAATTAATTATGCATATGCTATGGCAAAGGTTTATGTTATGCCTTCAGTTGCAGAACCATATGGCATAACAGCCTTAGAAGCAATTGCATCTGGAACACCTGTAATAGTTTCTAAAAATGCTGGCGTTGCAGAAGAGATTAAACATTGTTTTAAGGTTGATTTTTGGGATACTCATGAAATGGCAAATAAAATAATTGGAATTTTAAATTATCCTGTTCTAGAAGAGTGTATGAGAAGAAATTCTTACAATGAAGTTAAAAATTTAAGTTG